>NZ_WWFY01000608.1:0-1396 GCF_009864975.1 Pseudonocardia sp. SID8383 | reverse complement strand
GGCCGGGGTGCGGGTGGTGATGGTGACCGGCGACCACCCCGCCTGCGCCCGGGCCGTCGCCGCGGAGGTCGGGATCGACCCGGACCCGGTGCTGACCGGCCGCGACCTCGACGGTCTCGACGACGCGACGCTGGCCGCCGCCGTCGCGTCGACGCCGGTGTTCGCCCGTGTCTCGCCCGCGCACAAGCTGCGCCTGGTCACGGCGCTGCAGGCCGGCGGGGAGGTGGTGGCGGTGACCGGGGACGGCGTGAACGACGCCCCCGCGCTCGCCCGGGCCGACGTCGGCGTGGCCATGGGCTCGTCGGGTACCGATGTGGCGCGCGAGGCGGCCGGACTGGTCCTGGCCGACGACGACGTCTCCACCCTCACCCGGGCCCTGCACGAGGGCCGCACGCTGCACGGGAACCTGCGCAAGGGCGTCGCCTACTACCTGGCCTGCAAGGCCGGGCTGGTCGCGACCGTCGCCGCCGGGGTGCTCACCGGGATGGCCGTACCGTTCACCCCGATCCAGATCGTGGTGCTGGAGATGTTCATGGACATCGCGGGAAGCGCGACCTTCGCCGCGGAACCCGCCGAGCGCGACGCCATGACCCGCCCACCGCGCGCCCCGGGTGCACGCTTCCTGGACCGGGCCCTGCTCGGCGACCTCGCCGCGGGGGCGGCGGCGTTGTTCGTCGCCGTCGGCGGGCTGTACCTGGTGACCGCCTCGCAGACGGTCGCGTTCGTGGGCTGGCTGTCCGGGCACCTGGCGCTGGCCTGGGTGATGCGTACCGAGCGGACGCCGGTGCTGCGGGCGGGGCTGTTCGCGAACCGGTTCCTGCCGTGGTGGACGGTGGTGACCGCCGTGGCGGTGTGGGTGGTCACGACCGTGCCGGTGCTGCGGGAGACGCTGCGGCTCACCCCGCTGACCGGTCCGCAGTGGACGGCGGCGGTGCTGGTGCCGGTGGCCGCGGTCGCGGTGCTGGAGCTGCGCAAGGCCGGGCGACGGCGGGCCGCCACGGCACGCCCGGCGGGGTGATCCGTGCTAGACCACCGGTCGTGAACGGATCGGTCCTGTCCCGCCCGGCCCCCGAGCCGCCCCGCACCGTCGCCGTCGGCGACGACCCCGACCAGGTCATGGACCTGTGGCCGGACGGCGGGCCCGGCCGCCCGCTGGTCGTGCTGGTGCACGGCGGGTTCTGGCGGCCCCCGATCGACCGGACGCACCTGCGGTCGATGGCGGCCGCACTGAACGCGCTGGGGCTGCCGGTGGCCTCGCTGGAGTACCGCCGGGTGCCCGGCGACCCGGACGCGACGGTCGCCGACGTGCTCGCCGGTCTGCGGGCCGCCCGCGCCGTCGCCGGGCCGGTCGTCGCGGTGGGGCACTCCGCGGGCGGGCACCTGGTACTGCACGCCG
>NZ_WWFY01000607.1:0-1428 GCF_009864975.1 Pseudonocardia sp. SID8383 | reverse complement strand
GTCCTCGGCGGCCGGGACGGCGGGCGGCGTCGGTGCCCCCTCCAGCGCGCCGACCCGGGCGGCCAGGCGCAGCAGCCTCCGCAGCTTGCCGTCGACGACGGATTCCTCGACCTCGCCGTCGCGCACCGCGGCGACCAGGCGCTCGCCCCAGGCGCCCACCGGGCCGGGCATCACCAGGTGCTGCTCGGCGCGCGCCGACGCGACCGTGGTGCGCACCGCGCCCCAGTCCGACATCACGAGCCCGTCGAAGCCCCACTCGCCGGTGAGCGGCTCGGCGAGCAGCGGGTTCTCGCTCATCGTCGCGCCGTTGACGGCGTTGTAGGCCGACATCACCGCCCACGCCCCGGCCCGGGTGACGGCCGGTTCGAACGCGGCCAGGTACAGCTCGTGCAGCGCCCGCTCGTCGACCGCGTTGTCCACGGTGAAGCGCTCGGACTCGGCGTCGTTGGCGACGTAGTGCTTCGGTGTCGCGGCGACCCCGTGCGCCTGCAGCCCCTCCACGTAGGCCGCGGCGAGCTCGCCGGTCAGCAGCGGGTCCTCCGACAGCGCCTCGAAGTGGCGGCCGCCGAAGGGGGTGCGGTGCAGGTTGATCGTCGGCCCGAGGACGACGTCGGCGTGCTGCCGGCGGGCCTCGGCGCCCAGGGCCGAGCCGTAGCGGCGGGCGAGCTCCGGGTCCCAGGTCGCCCCCAGTGCCGTCGACGACGGCAGCGACAGTGACGGCGACCGCTCGTCGAAGCTCTCCCCGCGCACCCCGGACGGGCCGTCCGACAGCACCATCCGGCGCAGCCCGATCGCGGGCTCGGCCGGGGTGGACCAGAAGTCGGCCCCGGTCAGCAGCCGGACCTTCGCCTCCAGATCGAGCCGGGCGATGAGTGTGGTGAGCAGGTCCTCGTCGACGGAAGGCATGGGGCCACCGTACCCGTGAAAACCTAGTGACACTCGGGATTCGTGGGTTAGCCTCGACCGGTGACGACGGCACGCGGGCGCTACGCCAAGGGGCGGCAGCGGCGGGAGCAGATCCTGGACACGGCGCTGGAGGTGTTCGCGACCGGCGGGTTCCACGCGTCGTCGACGAAGGAGATCGCGCGCCGGGTCGGGGTCAGCGAGCCGACCCTGTTCCACTACTTCGGGTCCAAGCAGGCGCTGCTGGTCGCGGTGCTGCAGGCCCGCGACGAGCGCTCCGCCGCCGCGCGCGCCGAGCCCGGGGCCGGCCCCGAGGCGCTGCTGGAGACCGTGCGCGACAACGGGTCCGAGCCCGGTCTGGTCCGGCTGTACGCGGTCACCTCGGCCGAGGCGACCGACCCGGGCCACGCCGCCCACGACTGGTTCGCCCGGCGCTACGACCGGCTGCGGACCGCGCTCGCCGCGGAGCTGGAGCCCGGAGCGGGTCCGGGTGCGGACCCCGGTGCCGACCCCGGAGCCGGCGCG
>NZ_WWFY01000062.1:0-695 GCF_009864975.1 Pseudonocardia sp. SID8383 | reverse complement strand
GCCGCCCGCAGCCCGGCGACGGCGTCGGCGGACTCCCCGCGCGGCGGGTGCCCGCTCAGCGCGAACGACACCGCCGCCGCGAGCTGCCAGGCGTCGGAGGCGGGCGAGGCGGGCTTCCCGGCCGCGGCCTCCGGCGCCAGGTAGTCCGGCGTGCCCAGGACGTAGCCGGTCTGGGTCAGCGTGGAGTCGCCCTGCTTGCGCGCGATCCCGAAGTCGATCAGGTGCGGGTGCCCCTGCGGGTCGACGACGATGTTGCCCGGCTTGATGTCGCGGTGCAGCACCCCGGCACGGTGCGCGGTGTGCAGGGCCCCGGCGATGCCGGTCCAGATGCGGGCCGCGGAGATGTCGTCCACCGGGCCCTGCTCGCCGACGAGCTGGCCCAGGGACATGCCGTCGACGTACTGCATGACGATGACCAGCCCGTCCATGCCCTGCAGGCCCGGGTCGGACGAGGCGTGCAGCAGGTCGTGGATCTGCACGCAGCAGGGGTGGCGCAGCGCGCCGAGCGCGGCGGCCTCCCGGCGGATGCGCTCCTCGGTCTCCGGGTCCGCGGCGTGCGCGGACTTGACCGCCACGGTGTGGCCGAGCTTGGCGTCGTGGGCCAGCCAGACCCCACCGAAACCACCGGCACCGAGGCGGCGCATCAGCCGGAACCGGGGCGCCCGCGGCGGACCGCCCGCCACGGGTGCGACGAG
>NZ_WWFY01000606.1:0-1834 GCF_009864975.1 Pseudonocardia sp. SID8383 | reverse complement strand
CGCCGAGTTCACCGACTGGTCGCTCGACGACGTGCTCCGCGGCGCCGAGGGGGCGCCGCCCGTCGAGCGGGTCGACGTCGTCCAGCCCGCCACCTTCGCCGTCATGGTCGGACTGGCCGCGCTGTGGCGCGCGCACGGCGTCGAGCCCGACGCGGTCGTCGGCCACTCCCAGGGCGAGATCGCCGCCGCCGTCGTCTCCGGTGCGCTGTCGCTGCGCGACGGTGCCCGGGTGGTCGCGCTGCGCAGCCGGGCGATCGCGCGGTCGCTGGCCGGGCGCGGCGGCATGATGTCGGTCGCGCTGCCGGTCGCCGACGCCGAGGGGCACCTCGCCGGCTACGAGGGCCGGGTGTCGGTGGCCGCCGTCAACGGCCCCCGTTCCGCGGTGCTCGCCGGCGAGCCCGACGCGCTCGACGAGCTGCTCGCCGCGTTCGACGCCGCCGATGTCCGCGCCCGCCGGATCGCGGTGGACTACGCCTCGCACTCGCACCAGGTCGAGGACCTGCGCGACGAGCTCGCCACGACCCTCGCCGGGCTCGCCCCGCAGCCGTCGCAGGTGCCGGTGTTCTCCACGGTCACGGGCGACTGGCTCGACACGACCACGATGGACGCCTCCTACTGGTACGAGAACCTGCGCAACCGGGTCCGGTTCGCCGACGCGGTCGAGGCCCTGCAGGCCGCCGAGTACCGCACGTTCGTCGAAACGAGCCCGCACCCGGTGCTGTCGATGTCGGTGCAGGACGTGCTCGACGACGCCGGCGTCGCCGGTGTCGCGGGTGGCACGCTGCGCCGTGACCAGGGCGGCTACGACCGGTTCGTGCTGTCCGCGGCGGAGCTCTACGTCCGGGGGGCGGCCGTCGACTGGACCCGGGTCTTCGACGGGACCGGCGCGTCCCGCACCGACCTGCCCACGTATGCGTTCGCCCACGACCAGCTGTGGGTCCTGCCCCCCGCGGTCACCGCCGCCGCCGACCCGCAGGACGAGGCGTTCTGGGCCGCCGTCGAGGACGGCGACGTCGCCGCCCTGACCAGCACCCTGGACACCGACCCGGACGCGGTCGCCGCGGTCCTGCCCGCGCTGGTCAGCTGGCGCCGCGGCCGCCGGGACCGCTCCACCCTGGACTCCTGGCGCTACCGCGTGTCCTGGAAACCGGCCGGGTCGCTGCCGCAGCGGAGCCTGGCGGGCACCTGGCTGGTCGTCTCGGCCGAGGGGACCGACGACACCGAGGTGGCCGGTGCGCTGGCCGCGCACGGGGCCGACGTGCGCCGCGTCGTCCTCGACGAGACCTGCACCGACCGCGCCGTCCTGGCCGGGCGGCTCGCCGCGGCGACCGGGGACGACTCCGCCGCCGACCCGGCCGCCGTCTCGGGGATCGTCTCGGTGCTGGCCGAGGCCGACACCACGACCGTGCCGCGGACCGGCCTGGTCACCGGGGTGGCGCTGACCGTCGCGCTGATCCAGGCGCTGGGCGACAGCGGCATCGACGCGCCGATGTGGGCACTGAGCCGTGGCGCCGTCGCCACCGGACGCGCCGACGAGGTCATCGCCCCGGTCCAGGCCCAGGTCCTGGGCATCGGCTGGACCGCGGCGCTGGAGCACCCGCAGCGCTGGGGCGGGACGATCGACCTGCCGGTCGCCCTGGACGAGCGCGGGGCCGCGCGGCTGGTCGCCGTCCTCGCCGGGGAGCTGGGCGCCGAGGACCAGCTCGCGCTGCGTCCCACCGGGGTGTTCACCCGGCGGATCGTGCGGGCCGAGCCCGCGGGCGCCCGGCCGGCCCGGACGTGGGACCCGCGGGGGACCACGCTGGTCACCGGCGGGTCCGGCACCCTCGCGCCG
>NZ_WWFY01000605.1:0-1621 GCF_009864975.1 Pseudonocardia sp. SID8383 | reverse complement strand
TGACGCCGGACCCCGGCGCGGGCGCGGTCGTGCCCCCGCCGCCCGCACCGGAGCCCGCGGGCCCCGGCCTGGTCGAGCGGCTCGGCTCGCCGCCGCGGGGTGTCCTGCTGCTGGGGCTGGCCGGGACCGTGCTGATGTTCCTCGGCTCGTTCGGCGGCGGCGGGATCCCGATGCGGGACCCGGTGATCGGCAACTCGGCGCTGTCGTTCTGGCGCTACGGCCACGGCGCGATGCTCGCGACGATCGTGATCTACGTCGGCCTGGTGCTGATGGTGTGGGCGTGGGTGCGGCTGGGCCGCGCCGTGCTCGCCCGGCGCGCCGGTGGCCGCGCGGTGCTGACGACGGCGGCGGTGTGGATGCTGCCGATGCTCGTCACGGCGCCGTTGTTCACCCGCGACCCCTACAGCTACCTCGCCCAGGGCGCGCTGCCGCTGGCCGGGTACGACCCGTACGTCGTCGGGCCGGACACCATGGGCGGGATCTTCACCGACAACGTCCACTTCTTCTGGCAGGACACCCCCGCCCCCTACGGCCCGCTGTTCATCCTGCTCGCGCAGGGCGTGGTCCTGCTGGTCGGCCAGAACGTGCTGCTCGGCGTCGTGCTGATGCGGCTGACCCTGGTCACCGGGCTGCTGCTGCTCGTGGCGGTGCTGCCCGCGCTGACCAGGCGCCTCGGCGGGCGTCCCGCGGTCGCGCTGTGGCTGGCCGTGGCGAACCCGGTGATGGTCGTGCACATGGTCGGCGGGGTGCACAACGACCTGCTGGTCGTCGGCCTGCTGCCGCTGGCGGCGCTGCTGGCGCTGCGGCAGCGGTTCGTGTGGGCGATCGTCGTCGCGTCGCTGGCCATGGCGGTGAAGGCCTCGGCCGGGATCGTGCTGCCGTTCCTGGTGCTGGTGTGGGCCGCGACGCTGTCCGGCGGGTTCTGGTCGCGGCTGGTCCGGGCCGGGGTGCCGTCGGTGGCCGTGTTCGGCGTCGTGTTCGGCGGGGCCACCTGGCTCACCGGTCTCGGGCTGGGCTGGCTGCCCGCGCTCAGCGCCCCGTCGATGATCGTGAACTGGCTGTCGGTGCCGACCGCCGTCGGTCAGGCGACGGCGAGCGTGGCCGGGATGTTCGCCGGCGAGGTGAACACCCAGGCGTTCGTGGACACGTTCCGGTTCATCGGCGCGCTGGTGATGGGCCTGCTGATCGCCCTGCTGTGGTGGCGCGGCCGCGACGACCCGCGGGCCGCGGTGCGCAATGCCGCGATCGCCCTCGCGCTGGCCGCCGTGCTCTCCCCCACCACCCTGCCGTGGTACCTGAGCTGGGGGTTCTGCCTGCTCGCGATGACCCCGTGGAGCGCGCGCGGACTGCAGTGGGTGGTCGCCGGCTCGATCTGGCTGATGATCGTGTACTTCCCCGACGGCGAGACCGCCCTCTATGTGCCGCACTACCTGCTGGCGGGTGCCCTGGCCGGTGTCCTGGCTGCGGTGTCGCTGCTCCGCCCGGACCCGCTGGGGCTGCGCCGGGGCGCCCCGGAGGCACCGTCGACCGCGCCCACCACCGATGCGGGCGTCCGCGGCTGAGCGGGCCGGGCGCGTCGAGCTCGACGCCGCCGGCCTGACCGACCCGCAGCTACGGGCCG
>NZ_WWFY01000604.1:0-1773 GCF_009864975.1 Pseudonocardia sp. SID8383 | reverse complement strand
ACGAGCTGCTGGCCCGCACCCACGGCGAGCGGCCGCCGTCGGCACCGGCGGAGACCGTGCCGTCCGCGCCGGAGCTGCTGGACGGCTACGTCCCACCCCGCTACGACGAGGCCGTCGACGCGACCGGCGCCGTCCGGCCCGGCTACGGCTGGCTGTTCCGCTCGCTGGAGCGGCTCGGCCCGCGCGGGCTGGCCGCGGCGGAGAACGCGCTGCGCACCGAGCAGCGCGCCCGCGGGGTGACCTTCCCGGTCCCCGGCGTCGAGCCCGGCGACGACGGCGAGCGGCTGTTCCCGCTGGACCTGGTGCCGCGGATCATCGAGCGCCACGACTGGGCGCACCTCGCGTCCGGGCTGGAGCAGCGGATCCGGGCGCTGGAGTGCTTCGTGCGCGACGTCTACGGCCGGCGCGAGATCGTGTGCGACCGGGTCGTCCCGGCCTCGGTGGTCGAGCAGGCCCCCGGCCGCACCCGCTCGGGCGCGCTGGTGCCGCCGGACGCGGTGCGGATCGCCGTCGGCGGCATCGACCTGGTCCGCGACGACGCCGACGGCTGGGTCGTGCTGGAGGACAACCTGCGCGTCCCGTCGGGCATCGGGTTCTCGATGATGAGCCGGCGCCTGATCCGCAGCGTGCTGCCCGACCTGGAGTCGCCCTCGGAGGTGCGCCACCTCGACGACGTGCCGGACCGGCTGCGGGCGGCGCTCGCTGCCGGCGACCCCGACGGACCCGACGGGGAGGCCGCGCTGCTGACCGCGGGCGAGGTGGACCCGGCGTTCTTCGAGCACCGGCTGCTCGCCGAGGCGATGGACGTCCCGCTGGTGACCCCGGCCCGGCTGCAGGTCACCGACGGCGCGCTGTTCCTCGTCGGCGGTGGGCGGCGGCGCCGGATCACCACCCTCTACCGTCGGATGGACGAGAACGAGCTCGCGATCGCCCGCGGCGCCGACCACCGCCCGCTCGGCCGCGCGCTGTGGGCGGCGATGGCCCGCGGGCGGGTGGCGCTGCGCAACGCGCCCGGCAACGGCGTCGCCGACGACAAGCTCGTCTACGCCTACGTGCCGGAGATGATCCGCTACTACCTCGGCGAGAAGCCGGTGCTGGCCTCGGTGCCGACGCTGCCCTGCGTCGACCCGCTCGCCCGTGAGCAGGTCCTGGACCGGCTCGACCGGCTGGTGCTCAAGCCTGTCGACGGCTACGGCGGCGCCGGGATCGTGATCGGCCCGCACGCCGGGCGCGCCGAGCTGGACCGGGTGGCCGCGGCGATCCGGGACTCCCCGGCCGGCTGGGTCGCCCAGGACCTCGTCGGGATCTCCACCCATCCCACCTTCACCGACGGCGCCCTCCGGCCCCAGGCCGTCGACCTGCGCGTCTTCGCGGTGCAGTCCCCCGGCGCCGGCGGGGTGCCCGAGGTCGACGTGCTGCCCGCGGCGCTGTCGCGGGTCGCCCCGCCCGGCGGGGTGATCGTGAACTCCTCGCGCGGCGGCGGGGCGAAGGACACCTGGGTGCTGGCCTGAGCCGGGCTCAGCCGGCGAGGAGCAGGTCCGGCTCGCCCAGCACCCGGTCGGCCACGGCGCGGGCGGTCCCGGTGACGGTGGCCGCCCGGCCGTGCGGGGACACGAGCACGGCGACGTCCGGCCCGGTCGCGACCCCGCGGCGCACCAGCTCCGCGTGCACCGCGGGGACCAGCCAGGTGCCCAGCTCGGCGTAGCTGCCACCGAGGACGACGGTGCCGACGTCGACGACGTGGAGTACCGACGTCAGCGCCGTACCCAGCGC
>NZ_WWFY01000603.1:0-1933 GCF_009864975.1 Pseudonocardia sp. SID8383 | reverse complement strand
CTCCACGCGCTCGTCGGCCTCGACGGCCTCGGGCTCACGCAGCCACGGCAGCGTGTCGGCGAGCCGCTGGTCCCCCGCCGCCTGTGCCGCGGCCCGGCGGACCTGGCGGGCCGCCAGCCGGTGGGCTGCGGAGCAGTAGCGCCGCTGTGGACGGTCGCCGGACACGTCCCCCGTGGGCTCCAACGGTGCGTCGCACCCCTGCAGGGCGCATGTGCGCAGCGAGTCCTCCACCGAGCGTCCTCCCGACCTAGTGATCGCGTGCATCCCCATGTCGCGGCGATCGGTCGACATGTTTCGCCCAACGGGCGAAATGCAGGGCTGAACGGACGATGTTCACTCGGACAGTCGTGTGCGATCGATGAGCGGTCACGCTGTGCCACACCAGGAACGGCGACGGCCGCCGTCCCGGGTGTACCGGTGACGGCGGCCGTCGGTGTAGGGCGGAGCGGGTCGGCCCCGGTCAGTAGGTGGGCTGCGACGGGTCGATCTGCTTGACCCAGGACAGCACCCCGCCGCCGACGTGGACGGCGTCGCGGAACCCGGCCTTGTGCAGCGCGGCGAGGGCCTCGGCGGACCGGCCGCCGGACTTGCAGTGCAGCACGACCGGCTTGTCCTGGGCGATCTCCGACAGCGCGGCACCGGACAGGATCCGGTCCTTCGGGATCAGGACCGAGCCCGGGATCCTCACGATCTCGTACTCGTGCGGCTCGCGGACGTCGATGAGCTGGAAGTCCTTGCCCGCGTCGATCATCTGCTTGAGCTCGCCGACGGTGATCGTGCTGCCGGCGGCCGCGTCCTGCGCCTCCTGCGTCACGGTGCCGCAGAACGCCTCGTAGTCGATCAGCTCGGTGATCTTCGGCGTCTCCGGGTCCTTGCGGATCTTCACCTGCCGCCAGGTGGTCTCCAGCGCGTCGTAGATCACCAGGCGGCCGAGCAGCGGTTCACCGATCCCGGTGAGCAGCTTGATCGCCTCGTTGACCATGATCGAGCCGATCGACGCGCAGAGCACGCCCAGCACGCCGCCCTCGGCGCAGGACGGGACCATCCCGGGCGGCGGCGGCTCGGGGTAGAGGTCGCGGTAGTTGAGGCCCTGCCCGTTCGGGGCGTCCTCCCAGAAGACCGACGCCTGGCCCTCGAACCGGAAGATCGAGCCCCAGACGTAGGGCTTGCCGAGCAGCACCGCCGCGTCGTTCACCAGGTAGCGGGTGGCGAAGTTGTCGGTGCCGTCCAGGATCAGGTCGTAGTCCCGGAAGACGTCCAGCACGTTCTCGCTGGTGAGGCGCTCGTTGTGCAGGCGGACGTCGACGAAGGGGTTGACCTCGCGGATCGAGTCGCGGGCCGACTCGGCCTTCGGGCGGCCCACGTCGGACTGCCCGTGGATGACCTGACGCTGCAGGTTCGACTCGTCGACGACGTCGAACTCGACGATGCCCAGGGTGCCGACGCCCGCGGCGGCCAGGTACAGCAGGGCGGGCGAGCCGAGGCCGCCCGCGCCGACGACCAGCACCTTCGCGTTCTTCAGGCGCTTCTGCCCGTCCATCCCGACGTCGGGGATGATGAGGTGGCGGCTGTACCGCTCCACCTCGTCCTTGGTGAGCTCGGCTGCCGGCTCCACCAGTGGCGGTAGCGCCATCTCGTCCACTCCTCGCGGGTTGCGTGCGGGTCTCAGGGCGTCTCAACGCGCCACGTGCGCGTCATCTTCCCGCACCCGCTCCGACCGGCACCGTGTCCCACAGCGCGGCGACGGCGTCGGCCACCGCCGCGGGCCGCTCGATCTGCGCGACGTGCCCGGCCCGGGGCAGCACCAGCAGCCGCGCCCCGGGCAGTGTGACCGCGGTCCGCGCGGCCAGCCGCGGGGACACGATGCGGTCCTGCTCGCCCCACACCACCAGCGACGGCACCCGCACCCGGGCCATCCGGCGCCAGATCTCGC
>NZ_WWFY01000602.1:0-2034 GCF_009864975.1 Pseudonocardia sp. SID8383 | reverse complement strand
GGCCGCACCGGCCGTCGAGGCGACCGGGCCGGTGACCACGACGCCACGCGCGGCCGCCCCCGCCACGGCCGCCGCGCCGGTGCGGGTCGCGAAGGACCCGACCGCGCTCACCGTGCTGCGGGTCCTCACCTACGTACTGGTGTCGCTGTCCTGCCTGGTCTTCCTGGCCGGGGTGGTCTACGGGCTCGTGGTGTACCTGGAGTTCCGCTCGGCGCTGGGCACGTCACCGCTGTTCGGGGGCGGCACGCCGTTCGGGAGCTGGTGAGGGCGCCGGGCGTGGCTCACGGCTCCGCGAGCCACGCCCAGGACAGCGGCGGGAGATGGGCCCGCCCGCCCTCGGTGCGGACCGGCCCGTCCGAGGACAGCACCGTGTCCAGGCCGGTGACCAGGGCGGCGTCGACCGAGGCGGGCCGGTCGGACACGTTGACCAGCCCGACGAAACGACCGCCGCGCGGGTGCCGCCGCGTCCACCCGAGCACCGCCGGGTCGTCGAGCACGGGCACCTCCACCGGCGCCGACGCGTGCAGCGCGGGCAGCTCGGCCCGCACCGCGGCGAGCCCGGTCAGCGCACCGAACACCCGCCCCTCGACGGTGTCCGGGTCGTAGCGGCGGGCGAACGCGGCCTCGTCCATCGGGGGCCGGTGCATCCAGCGGTTGTCCGCGGCGCGCTCGGGGTCGGCGCGGTAGCCGGTGTCGTTGGCCAAAGCCAGCTCGTCGCCCATGTAGAGCAGGGGGATGCCGCCCCAGCCGTAGACGACGGCGTGCGCGAGCAGCAGGCGTCGCACTCCCGCGTCGAGGGCGGCGGGGTCGTGGCGGGCGCGGGCGTCGTCGATGCCGCAGAGCGCGGCGGCGCTACCGGAGATGCGGGCGTCCCCGGTGTCCGGGTCCTCCTGGAACAGGGCGCCGCGGGCGAAGCTGCCCGGGAAGCGTCCGGCGAAGAAGTCGTTGAGGAACCGCCGGTGCGACGGGCCGTCCCAGCCGACGGCGGCGGCGTCGACGTCGGAGACGGCCCAGCCGATGTCGTCGTGGCAGCGGACGTAGGTCGCCCACGCCGTCGTCGGCGGGGCGGGGGTCATGCGGCGCAGCGCGTGCGCGGCGAGGCGGGCGTCGCGGGTGGCCAGGCTCGACCACACCATCACCATGAGCTGGTTGTGGTAGGCCAGCTCACACTCGGGGCGGTAGCGGTCGTGTGCGCCGAGGTAGCCGACGAGGTCGTCGGGCGCGACGATCGCCTCCGCCTTGAAGACCACGGCCGGGGCCGCGATCCGGGTGAGCGCGTGCAGCGCCTGCAGCACGTCGTGGGCCTCGGGCTGGTTCTGGCAGTTCGTGCCGAGCCGCTTGCCGAGGAACGGTGCCGCGTCCATCCGCAGGACCTCGACCCCGCGCCCGGCCAGGGTGAACACGGTGCCGAGCATCGCGGCGAACACCTCGGGACAGGTCCAGTCCAGGTCCCACTGGTAGTCCCAGAACGTCGTCCACACCCAGCCGCCGTCGCCGCCGTTCGCCCCGGGCACCCAGCTGAACGATCCGGGCGCGCGGTCGGGGAAGACGTCGGGGATCGTCGCCTCCCAGGCGTCGGGCATCTCCCGGTCCGGGTAGGCGGTGTAGAAGCCGGCGTAGCGCGGGTCGCCGGCGAGCCAGCCGCGCGCCCACGGGTGCTCGGCGGCGGTGTGGTTGAGGACGAGGTCCACGCACAGGCTCATGCCGCGCTCGCGCAGCGCCCCGGCGAGGGACTCCAGGTCGTCCATCGTGCCCAGCCGCGGGTCGACGGCGGTGTAGTCGGCGACGGCGTAGCCGCCGTCGTTCTCGCCGTCGCGCGGCCTGAGCAGCGGCATCAGGTGCAGGTACCGCACGCCCAGGTCGGACAGGTGGTCCAGGCGGGTGCGGATGCCGCGCAGGGTGCCCGCGAAGCGGTCGGTGTAGGCGACGTAGCCGACGGTGCGGGGGTCCTGGAACCAGTCGCCGTCGACCTCGCGGCGGCGGTCGAGCTCGCGCAGCGCCTGCGGGCGGGCGGCCGCGGCGGCCAGCGCGGCG
>NZ_WWFY01000601.1:0-2118 GCF_009864975.1 Pseudonocardia sp. SID8383 | reverse complement strand
GGCCGCGATGCCGACCCCGCGGCCGTGGCGCACCTGCGGCTCGCGGACGTTGATCCGCACCAGCGCGCCGGTCGCGGCCGAGGCGAGCTCCGAGCGGCGACGCACCGTGGGCAGGGCACCGCCCGCCCCCAGCTCGACGACGACCACACCGGTCCGGTGCGCCGCCAGCCAGTCCACGTGCCGCTGCAGCGCCGTCGCGGCGTGCGCGTCGTCCCAGCCGCCGTCGCCGAACATCAGGATCGCCGGACGGGCGGTGCCGCCGCAGCCCGGGCAGCGGGGCAGCTCGCCGACGGCACGCATGGTGGTCTCGTCGATCGGCACCTCGACGCCGTCGGCGGGCCACACGCCGTGACCGCAGAGCCGCAGGCACTGCAGGTGGTGGATGGAGCCGTGCACCTCGGCGACGTCGTCCGGGGCGAAGCCGGCCCGCTGGAACTGGCCGTCGACGTTCGAGGTGAACACGTTCGAGGGCACCCGGCCGGCCCAGCGGCGCAGCACCGCGAACCCGGGGTGCGGCACGGTGTCCCGGTAGAGGTGCAGGCGGTGGCCGTAGAAGCCCCAGGCCAGCGCCGGGTCGTCGGCGAAGTGCTCCGGGTCGGCGAGCTCCTCGAAACGCAGGCCGAGCCGCGCGTAGGGCGGGTAGGCCCGCCAGAAGCCCTCGCCGCCGCGGAAGTCCGGCAGCCCGGAGTCGACACCCATCCCGGCGCCGGCGGTGATCAGCAGCGCGCCCGCGTCGCGGACCAGGCGGGCCGCCGCGGCGATCTCGTCGGAGAAGGCCGCAGCGACCTCGCGGGCGTCGATCAGGACCCCGCCGCGATCTGCTGCAGGTCGACGACCTCGAACTCCAGCAGTGACGCGCCCTTGGCGACCGGCTGCGGCGAGCGCTGACCGGCGTGCGCCTCGGCGGCCGGGCCCTCGCGCCACGCCTGGAAGTCGGCCTCGGTCTCCCAGCGGGTCACGACGAAGTACCGGTCGTCGCCGGAGACGGGGCGCAGCAGCTCGAACCCGAGGAACCCGGGCTGCCCGTCGACGGCGTGCAGGCGGTTCGCGAACCGCTTCTCCAGCTCGGGGCCCGCGTTCTCCGGGACCTCGATCGCGTTGATCTTCACAATGGCCATGTCCGCCACGTTATCCCTGCCCGGCGTCGTCGATGCGCATGCGCCGGGCGTCGCCGACCAGTTCGGCGAGGCGGGCCTCGTCCACCTGGTCCAGGCGGACGAGCACCAGCGGCCACGGTTCGTGCCCGGGGTCGGTGAAGAACAGGTCGGGCTCGCCGCGCAGCAGGGCCTGCTTCTCCGCCTCGTCGCCGACGTACAGCACCGCGACGTCGGTGCGGATGACCCGCCGACGCCCGGGCACCCGCTCCGGCCAGGACCACACGAAGCCCTTGCCGCGCACCCGGAAGTCGAACCCCTCGCTCGGGTTCTCGACGACGCCGTCGAGGGCGAGCGCGATCCGCCGCACGTCCTGTTCGTCCGCCACGGGGCAAGCCTAGAGTCGGGGCGCACCACAGGGGACGGGCCGCCGCCGTGCAGGTATACGACCAGCCGCGCGGGCTCCGACCCCGGCCGGTACAACCGACCCGGACGGGACCGGACAGATGATGCTCGGCTGGCTCGCCGCGCCCGGGCCGGTCCGGCACCGGACGACCGCGGCCCGGCGGCCGGCGGAGTGGATCGAGCGGGGCCGCGACGGCGGGGACCGACCCGGCCACCGACCCGGACGTCGCCGCCCTCCTGTTCGACGGCTACCTCGGGCCGTCCTGCGCCGGTGTGCGATCCCGGCCGACCGCCGCGGCGCGCTCACCCCCATGGTGGAGGGGCTGGTCGAGCAGGCCCTCGCGGGGCTCAGCCCGCGCTGAGGGCCACCGTCTCCCCGGTGCGCGAGTCGTGCAGCTCGACGGCGGTGATCCGCGCCCGCACCGGCTCGACCGGGTGCAGCAACGCGAACGCCTCGGCGGGCCGCCCGGTCGCCAGCACCACGTGCGGCAGCCAGGATCCCGGCAGGTGCGCGGCGTGCGCGCCCCGCACCCGTCCGGCCAGCGCGTCGTGCGCCGCCGTGTGCACGGCCAGCACCTGGGGGTCGGTGACGGCGGTCAGCGCCAGCACGTCCGGCGCG
>NZ_WWFY01000600.1:0-2234 GCF_009864975.1 Pseudonocardia sp. SID8383 | reverse complement strand
GGGACCCGCCGACGCCGTCCGTGCCGAGGGCGCGCGGGCCGTCGTCCCGGCCGGGGGCGTCCTGGAGGGAGCCATCACGGCCGCGTGCCCGACGCGGCCCGTGGACCTGATGCTCGGGCACGGTCCCGCCGCAGAGGCCGTCCTCGCGGCGGCCGCGGTGAGGTGCCTGGGTGGTTCGGTGCAGTTCCGGACCGGTGCCGGCGGTCTGCGGCGCGCCGAGGACCTCGTGGGGAGCGGCGGGGTCGTGTTCTGCGCCACCGCGGTGGGCGACGGCACCCTGCTGCGTGGTGTGCGGGTTCGGGCAGGGCGCGTCATCACCCGGTCGCTGACGCTGGCGTCGGCTCCGCGGTCGGCCCGGCTGGTCGAGACCGAACACGGGCTGCGACCGGGTCCGGGCACCGCCGGGGCCAGCGCACGGGCCACGGACGGCGTCCGTCCGCGGCCCGTGCGGGGTGGCGGTCTCAGATGAGGCCGAGCGTGGCGACGGTGTCGCGCTCCTCGACCAGCTCGGCGACGCTCGCGTCGATCCGCCCGCGGGAGAACTCGTCGATCTCCAGGCCCTGGACGATCTTCCACTCGCCGTTCTCGGAGGTCACCGGGAACGAGGAGATGATGCCCTCGGGGACGCCGTAGGAACCGTCCGACGGGATCGCGGCGGAGGTCCAGTCACCGGCCGGGGTGCCGTTGACCCAGTCGTACACGTGGTCGACGGCGGCGTTCGCGGCCGACGCAGCCGAGGACGCGCCCCGGGCCTCGATGATCGCGGCACCGCGCTTGGCGACGGTCGGGATGAAGTCGTTCTCCAGCCACTCCCGCTCGACCTGCTCGGCGGCGATCTTGCCGCCGACCTCGGCGTGGAAGAGGTCCGGGTACTGGGTGGCCGAGTGGTTGCCCCAGATCGTGAGCTTGCTGATCTCGTCGAGGCCGACGCCGAGCTTCTTCGACAGCTGCGCCAGCGCGCGGTTGTGGTCGAGGCGGGTCATCGCGGTGAACCGGTCCGCCGGGACGTCCGGCGCCGAGGCCTGGGCGATGAGGGCGTTGGTGTTGGCCGGGTTGCCGACGACCAGGACGCGGACGTCGTCCGCGGCACCGGCGTTGATCGCCTTGCCCTGCGGGCCGAAGATGCCGCCGTTGGCCTCGAGCAGGTCGCCCCGCTCCATCCCCTTGCTGCGGGGACGGGCGCCGACGAGCAGCGCGACGTTGGTGCCGGAGAACGCGGCGTTCGCGTCGTCGAAGATGTCGATGCCGCGCAGCAGCGGGAAGGCGCAGTCGTCGAGCTCCATCGCGGTGCCCTCGGCGGCCTTCACGGCCTGCGGGATCTCCAGCAGGTTCAGCTTCACCGGGGTGTCGGGCCCCAGCAGCTGCCCGGAGGCGATCCGGAAGAGCAGCGCGTAACCGATCTGGCCAGCGGCTCCGGTGACGGTAACGGTAACGGGGGTAGCAGACACGCCACGGACCCTAGCCCTGATCGCGCCCGCGTACCGCGACGGGGAGCACACCCACCGCCACGCGTGGCGGGAACCACACCGCCGGTAGCGTAGGGCGTGATGCGTGACGTCCCGGTGACCGGTCGTGCACCGGCGCCGGACCTGGCCCGCGGCGCGGCGCTGCTGCTGATCGCCGTCGCGAACGCCCACACCTTCGTCACCCACCGCGGCATCGGGGTGCGTGCCTACCCGCTCGACCCGACCGGCGTCGACGCCTGGCTCGCCGCGGCGCAGCTGACCCTGGTCGACGGCCGGGCCTATCCGCTGTTCGCGCTGCTGTTCGGCTACGGCATCGCCGGGCTCGCCCGCCGTGCGGCCCGCGACGGTGCCGGGCCCGACCAGGTCCTGGCCCTGGTGCGTCGCCGGGGCGGGGCGCTGTTCGCCGTCGGTGCCGCGCACGCGGTGCTGCTGTGGCACGGGGACTTCGTCGCCGCCTACGGGCTGATCGCGGTGGTCCTCGCGCCGGTGCTGGTCCGTGGGTCGACCGCGGTGCTGGTGCTCACCGGGGTGGCCGCGACGACGCTGCTGGCGCTGCTCTACGCCCCCGTCGCGCTGACCCGGTCCGACGCGGCGTCGGCGTCGCCCTCGCTGGTCGCGCCGGACGTGCTGTCGGCGGCGGTGGAGCGGTTCGGCGAGTGGTTGTTCGGCAACCTGCTGATCAGCGCGCTCGGGCTCCTGGGCGCGGCGGTCGCGGGGGTGCTCGTCGCCCGCGCCGGGTGGCTCGACGCCCCGGCCCGGCACCGGCGG
>NZ_WWFY01000599.1:0-2379 GCF_009864975.1 Pseudonocardia sp. SID8383 | reverse complement strand
CGGACGACCACGCAGCCCGCGGCACCGTCGCGGACGACCACGGCCGCGTCGTCGCGCAACCGCCGGGCCAGGGCCCCGGCGGCACGCGCCGCGGTCGGCTCCCCGGTGAGCAGCCGCGCCTCCCGCGCGTTGGTGCTCAGCACCCCGGTGGCGGCGAGCATCCGCTCCCACAGCGCGTCCGGCACGTCCGTGACCAGGGGCCCCGGATCGAGCAGGACCGTCGCCGAGGACTCCTCGGCCGCGGCGACCAGCGACGCGGCCTTGTCCGGGACGAGCAGGCTGTAGCCGGAGACGTAGAGCACGTCGTCGGCGGTGGTCGCCGGGAGCCCGGCGGGCGGCGCGGTCTCGACCCCGCTGCCGGTCACGAAGGTCCGTTCCCCGGACGGGTCGACCAGGGTCACGCAGACGCCGGTGTCGCCGCCGGGATCGGGCGGCGCGGTCGCCGTGACGCCCTCCGCGGCCAGCGCGGCCCGCACGAGGTCACCGTGCGGACCGGTGCCGTGCCCGCCGGCGTAGAGGACCTCGGCCCCGGCCCGGGCGGCCGCGGCGACGACGTTGAACCCGCCGCCGGGCAGCATCGTGGTGGCGGTGGCGAGCACGTCGCCGCCGGGCGGGGGCAGCGCGGGCACCCGCATGACCAGGTCGACCAGGACCTGTCCGGAGTGGACGAGCCTGCCGGTCACCGCTGCTCCCGGGCCCCGCCCAGCGCGGCGTACACCCCGGCGGCGACGACGAAGGTGATCACCCAGGCCAGCCCGTTCTCGCCGAACCAGGTGCCGGCGAGCGGCCCGGTGAACCACGGCTCGGCCGACGGCCCGACGGTGGCGAACAGGTAGCCGACGACGATCGCCAGCGCCCAGGCCGCCGTCGCCCGCGGCTCGATCCCGCCGCGGTACCAGTAGCCGCTGCCGCGCGAGGTGTCCATCAGGGCCACCGGGTCGTAGTGGCGGCGACGCAGCATGTCGACGGCGAACACCCCGACCCACGCGGTGATCGGGACCGCGAGGGCGCTGATGAAGGCGATGAACGGCGGGTAGAAGCCGTCGGCGATCAGCATGAAG
This sequence comes from Pseudonocardia sp. SID8383, assembly GCF_009864975.1. NCBI lineage: Bacteria > Bacillati > Actinomycetota > Actinomycetes > Pseudonocardiales > Pseudonocardiaceae > Pseudonocardia > Pseudonocardia sp. SID8383. The sequence goes on along the minus strand of NZ_WWFY01000599.1, from coordinate 1,318 downwards.
TAGATCGCACCGGCGAAGGTCACCAGCACGTCGACGACGACGGCGTACACCCGCGGCAGCCGCACGCCCAGGGTCAGCGTGGTCAGCCCGGCCGAGTAGACCGACAGGTGGTTGGACAGCAGCAGCCCGCCGAACGCGGCGACCAGGTACGGGATCGCCATCCAGGCCGGGAGCAGGTCGCGGATCGCGGCGACCGGGTCGTCGGCCGTCGCCAGGGTCGGGTCCCCGGCGGCGAGCAGGCTGCCCAGCGAGATGAGCAGGACCAGCGGGATGCCCGCACCGGCCGCGGCCGAGGCGACCAGGGAACCGGCCCGCACCGACGGGGACTGGTAGCGGGACATGTCGGCCGACGCGTTGGCCCAGCCGATCCCGGTGCCGGCGGCGATCACCCCGACCGCGGCGACGACCGCACCCGACGGGGCGGGGGCGGCCGCGGCGACCGCGGCCCAGTCGACGGTGGCGACCAGGAACCCGCCGACGACGATGTTCAGCGCACCGAACACCCAGGTCGCCCAGCGCTGCACCGCCACGAGCACCGCGTGCCCCAGCCCGGCGACGAGCACCGTGCACAGCACGAACACCGCGATGCAGACGATCGTGATCACCGGGTGGTCCTTCGCCGACGGGCTGGTGCCCGCGACGATCGTGACCAGCGACAGCAACGCGAACGCGGCCGTGGTGGTGTTCACCGTCTCCCAGCCCAGCCGCGACAGCAGCGACACCAGGGTCGGTCCGATGTTGCCGCGGGCGCCGAACACCGCGCGCGACAGGGTCAGGCCGGGTGCCCCGCCACGCCGACCGGCGATCGACACCGCGCCGACGATCGCGAACGACCCGACGCTGCCGAGCACCGCGGCGAGCACGGCCTGGGTGATGTTGAGCCCGGACGCGACCAGCGTCGCGCCCAGCGGGAGGCCGAGGATGGAGATGTTGGCGGCGAACCAGACCCAGAAGAGCTGGCCCGGGCGGCCGTGCCGCTCGGCGACCGGGACGGGCTCGATGCCCCGGGTCTCGAGCGTCCCGTTCCCGGCGGTGCCGGTGTCGGTCGTACTGGTGGCCATGGCGGCCTCCTGTCAGGAGGGAAGGCGGAGGCGGAGCAGCCCCTCGACCACGTCGTCGAGGGGGTCGAGCAGGGGCGCGTTGACCCGGCGGACGGTGCCGACGAGGTCGGCGGGCAGTGCGGCGGCGCCGTGCACCGCCCCGAGGACCGCGCCGCAGATCGCGGCGACGGTGTCGGTGTCGCCGCCGAGGGACGCGGCGGTGACCAGCGCGGCCCGCGGGTCGTCGCCGAGGGCGGCGGCGAGACCGAGGGCGGCGA
>NZ_WWFY01000598.1:0-3431 GCF_009864975.1 Pseudonocardia sp. SID8383 | reverse complement strand
CACCCCGGCGGCGGCCGCGGTGCCGGCGGGCTCGGGGCGCAGCGCGATGCCGTAGGGCAGGAACCAGGCCAGGTGCGCGACGGCGAGCGCGGAGACCACCCCGGGCCGGACGCCGGCCCGGCCCGCGAGCGCGGCGAGGGTGTACCGCAGCAGCACCCAGGTCAGCAGACCCAGCACGACCGGCACCACACGCAGCGGCCCGAGGCCCCAGCCGACGAGGCTCCCCCACCACTGCAGCAGGTACTGGCTGGTCGCGAACGGCGCCTCGGTGACGTCGAACTGGTAGATCGCGTTGCCGATCGTCCCCGTCCGCGCGCCCTGGCGGGCCATCAGCGCGTACCAGGAGTCGTCGATGTTGAGCGGCCCGAGCACCGCCCAGGCGCAGCTCACGACCAGCACCACGAGGTCGGCCGGACCGGGGCGGACGGGCGCGTCGAACACCCGGCGGGTGCCGGTCCAGGTCCGCACGGCGACGGCGAGGGTGGCGGCCAGCGCGAGCAGGTGCGCGACGAGCAGCGCGACCTTCAGCAGCGACGGCGACGACGCGTAGCGCGCGTCGGTGTGCAGCGTGACCGCGAGCCCGGCCGCGGCGGGCCCGGTGACGTCGGTGGCGAGTTCGGCGACCTGCGGCGGTGCGATGTCGAGGCGCTCGGCGAGGATCGCGCCGTCGCGGGCGACGACGGTGCCCCCGTCCGCGGAGGTCACCTCGAGCACGCAGCCCGACCCGGCGGGCGCGGTGGCGAGCACCCGGTCGCCGGTGCGCAGCGTGAGCGTCCCGCCGGCCACGCTCGCGACGAAGCCCGGCGCGGTCACCGGGTTCTCCTCGGCGGCGGGCATCGTCCGCAGCACGTCGCCCTCGCCCAGGGCGGCCGCCGCGGCGCACGGGACGGTCGCGGAGAACTCCAGCGGCCGGTACGGCGAGAGCGGCAGCACCGTGCTCGCCGGTGCCTGTCCCGCCCGGGGCCAGGTGACGACCGGGTCCTCGGCGTCGACGGGGGCGATCGCGGCGGCGAGACCGAGCAGGCAGGTGACGACGCCGAGCAGGAGCAGCAGCGGCCCCCGGCGGGCGGGGCTCACTCGAAGATCTGCTTCCAACCGTCCTTGCCGGTCAGCACGGGCGCCGCCGCCCGGTAGCGGGCACGCAGTCCGTCCCAGTCCGCCGCGACGGCGCGGTGCAGCCGGAACGACTCCGCGACCATCTCCTTGAACATCGCCGGGTCACGACGGCGGAAGGTCACCCCGCGGCCGTCCGGGGTGGACACCGTCGCGGAGTCCAGGCCGGCCAGCACGAACCACTGGGCGTTCTTCCACGGCACGTTGCGCTGCGGGCGCTCGCGCAGCGCCGGGTCCGGGGTGCGCAGGTTGCGCAGCACCCCGCGGGCGAGCCCGACCGCGGCCTTCGCCCGGCCCACCGGGGGCTTCGGGAACAGCTGGGCGCCCAGCGCGTCGAGGTCGGCGAGCGGCACCTCGGTCGCGGAGTCGAGCGGGCGGCCGTCGTCGTACTGCGCCCGCAGGGCCCGGATCTCGTCGAGCACCACGGGCAGCTTCGGGAACAGCGCCTCGGGGCCCGCCAGGAAGTCGGTGAAGCCCTTGATCTGCAGCGCGACCGCCGAGTACTCCATGAGCATCAGGTGGCGCAGGGTCCGCTTGAAGGTCTCCTTCAGCATCGCGCGCGGGTCGTCGGGGCCGTGCAGGGCCGCGGCGACGAGCCGGTTCCGGTAGTGGAAGTACGCCTGCCAGTCCGAGGAGTCGTCCTTCTCGATGAAGGACATGTGCCAGATCGCGACGCCCGGAACGGTCGCGGTGCGGAACCCGGCGGCGCGGGCGCGCAGGCCGTACTCGGCGTCGTCCCACTTGATGAACAGCGGCAGCGGCAGCCCGAGCTGCTCCGCGGCCCGGCGCGGGATCAGGCACATCCACCAGGCGTTGTAGTCGACGTCGACGCGGCGGTGCAGCCAGCGGGTCTGGCGCAGGGTGCGGGCGGCGAGGTCGTGGTGGGCCTCGGTGTCCGGGGCGGGGCGCCACAGGAACTGGTTGCGGTCGACGACCTCGCCCATGGTGGACAGCTGCGAGCGCGCCTGCAGCGACAGCATCTGCCCGCCGACGAGCATCGGCTCGCGGGCGAACCGGCTGAACGCGATCGCGCGGAGCACCGACTCGGGCTCGAGCAGGATGTCGTCGTCCATGTAGAGGATCTGTTCGCAGTCGATCCCGCCCGCGTGCGGGCCGGTGCCGTGCAGGACCTCGTACATGATCCGGGCGTAGCCGCCGGAGCCGCCCAGGTTGGGCTGGTCGATGATCCGCAGCCGGTCCCCGAGCGCGGCCGCGGCCTGCTCGTAGCCGGCCTCGTCGCGGACCTTGCGGGTGCCCTGGTCGGGGAGGATCACCGCGGTGATCGCCTCGAGGACCTGCGGGTCGGAGCCGAGCGCGGTGAGCGTGGCGACGCAGTCGGCCGGGCGGTTGAACGTCGGCATCCCGACCACGACGGCCGCGCGGCCCGGCGCGTCGTGCGGGGCGTGCCAGCCGCCGCCGTGCAGGGTCAGGTCGGCGTCGTCGGTGGACAGGTCGAACCAGTACCAGCCGCCGTCCCCGAAGGGGCGCAGGTCCAGTTCCAGGGTGACCCGGCGGCGGCCCTCGACCACCTCACCGGCGACGACGATCTGCGACCCGTCGGCCTTGGTGCGGTAGACGTCGACGCGGCCGGAGCCCTCCAGGTCCAGGCGCAGCTCGATGCTGGTCAGCGTGGACCAGGCCCGCCAGTAGCCGGCGGCGAAGGCGTTGAAGTAGGCGCCGAAGGAGACCTCGGTGGCCGCGGGGACGGTGGCGCTGGTGCGGTCGAGGATGCGGGTGCGGCGGCCGCCGATGGTCGACACGGTCAGCGAGAGCGGACGCGCGTCCTCGTCGGCCAGCGGCTCGACCGGGGCGAGCGTGGTGCCGGGGCGCTCGTCGAGGTAGAGCGCGCGGACGGCGGTCGGGTCGGCGGGCCGGGGCAGGACCACCCGCTGCAGCAGCGTCTCGCCGCTGGTCGTCGCCGGAGTGGTGGGGGACACCTGACCTCGCTGGTCCGTCGTGGTCATCGCAGGAGCTGCCTCTGTCGTCGCGGGGGCGCGGGGGTCCCGGGCGGCGGCGCTGCCGGTCCGCCCGGGTCCGGGTGGAGTCGTGCGCGAGCGTAGCCGCGCGCGGTGCGGGAGCCGGGAGGCGGGCGGGCGCGGCGGGGAAGCGGTGTGGATCGTCCGGTTCCCGCCCCGGCTCTGCGCCCTACCAGGCCGCGTCGAGGATCTCCCGCACGTCGTCCTCGGTGGGGGTGCGCGGCGCGTTGGCCGTCACCGGGTCGACGACGGCGGCGGCCGCCAGCACCGGCAGCAGCCCCCGGTCCACGCCGAGCTCGTGCAGCGGGCGCCGGACGCGGATGCCCTCGACGAGCGCGGCGG
>NZ_WWFY01000597.1:0-3682 GCF_009864975.1 Pseudonocardia sp. SID8383 | reverse complement strand
CCGGGTCCGGCGGCGGGATCGTCGCGCTGGCCGAGGCCTGCCGCGACCTGCGCGACGAGGTCGCCTCCGCGCAGGCGTATCCGGCGATCCCGGACGCCGTCGCCCAGGTGTACTGGCGTGGCGGGCTCGCCGCGGGCGCCGACGCGGCCCGGCACTGCATCGCGGGCGCCTCCCTCGGCGACCCCGGGCTGCTCGGCGACGCCGCCCAGGAGCTCAATGGGATGAGCACGCAGCTGGGCGCCGTCGCGGACCGGCTCACCCTGCTGTCGGGCGGCTGACCCCGCGGGCACCGCGGACCGTGCGGATCCGCGCCACGACCCGCATGATCACGCCATGACCACCATCGCGATCGTCGGTGCCGGACCGGGACTCGGTGCGGCGACGGCCCGGCGCTTCGGGCGCGAGGGGTTCGAGGTCGCCCTGATCGGGCGGCGCCGCGACCGTGCCGAGGCGCTGGCCGCCGAGCTGGCGGACGACGGCGTCGCCGCGCACCCCTTCACCGCCGACGCCCGCGACCCCGCCGCCCTCGCCGCGACGCTGGAACGGGTCGCGGAGACCGTCGGCCCGGTCGAGGTGCTGCAGTACAGCCCCGCACCGCAGAAGGACTTCCTGCGGCCGCTGCTCGAGACCACCCCGGCCGACCTCCTCGGGCCGGTCGAGATGTCGGTGTACGGGCCGGTCGCGGCCGTGCACCAGGTGCTGCCCGGGATGCGCGCGCTGGGCCGCGGCACGGTGCTGTTCGTCAACGGCGGCAGCGGGGCCCGGCCGTCGTCGCGGGTGGCGGGCACCTCCATCGCCTTCGCCGGGCTCGGCGCCTTCGCGGCGATGCTGCACGACGAGCTGGCCGGCGACGGCGTGCACGTCGCCCAGCTGATCGTCCCCGGCGCGATCGAGCCCGGGCACCCCCGCAAGGACCCCGCCGTACTCGCCGGGACCCTGTGGACACTGCACCGCGACCGGCCCGCCGGGTTCCGCCATCTCGCCGACGACCTCTGAGCGCCCTCCGGGGTGTGGCGTGGGCGTTGCGGCGGGCACCGGGGCTCCTGCGCCGCTAGGGTTCCCGCCGCAGGTCGACCGGTACGAACGGAGTGGGTCATGGATTCGGGGTCGCAACCGGCCGCGCGCGCCGAGAACCGTGGGGCGCGGCGGGACCCGGCGGGGGGCGGGCTGCTGAGCCCGTCGCCGACGGCCCCGGTCGCCAGCCGCGGCACCGTCATCGGCAACGGGCTCACCTGGCTGGCGGCGTGGAGCCTGCGGGTCGCGCTGATCGCCGTCGGACTGGTGATCGTCGGCTACGTCATCGGCATGCTGTGGGTCGTCGTCTGGCCCGTCGTGCTCGCGATCCTGCTGGCCACCGTCCTGCGTCCGCCCGCGGCGCTGCTCATCAGGTGGCGGGTGCCGGCCGCGGCGGCCTCCGCGATCGTGCTGCTCGTCGGCATCGCCGCGGTGACCGGGCTGTTCGTGAGCATCGCGCCGTCGATCGCCGGGCAGACCCAGCAGATCACCTCCGGGGTGATCGCGGCGCTCGGGCAGATCCAGCAGTGGGTGACCGGGCCACCGCTGAACCTCGGCGACGGCCAGATCGGTGACATCGTCAACCAGGTCACCCAGCAGCTGCAGCAGAGCGCGACCGCCATCGCCGGCGGCGTCCTGACCGGGGTGTCCACCCTGGCGTCCGGGCTGATCTCGCTGGTGCTGGCGCTGGTGCTGACCTTCTTCTTCGTCAAGGACGGGCCCCGGTTCCTGCCGTGGCTGACCTCGATCACCGGTCGCAGCGCGGGCGGGCACATCGCCGAGGTGCTGCGCCGGATGTGGGACGTCCTCGGCGGCTTCATCCGCGTCCAGGCACTGGTGAGCCTCATCGACGCCGTGTTCATCGGCATCGGCCTGGTGCTGCTGGGCATCCCGCTGGCGCTGCCGCTCGCCGTGCTGACCTTCGTCGGCGGGTTCATCCCGATCGTCGGTGCGGTCGTCGCGGGCTCGCTGGCCGTGCTCATCGCGCTGGTCACGCAGGGCTTCGGCACCGCGGTCGCGGTGGCGGTGCTGGTCGTGGCGGTGCAACAGATCGAGGGCAACGTGCTGCAGCCCTTCCTGCAGGGACAGAGCCTCAAGCTGCACGGTGCCGTCGTGCTGCTGGCGGTGACGGCGGGCGGGTCGCTCGCCGGGATCGCCGGTGCGTTCCTCGCGGTGCCGGTCGCGGCCGTCGTCGCGGTGCTGCTGCGCTACCTCGGTGAGCAGATCGACCTGCGGGACCGCCGGTTCTCCGGTGTGGACGACGTCGCCGCGGGCACCCCGGTCACCGCCGTCGACGGCGCGGCCCCGGCCTCCGCCGCTACCGGCACCGACACAAAGACCGGGACCGGGACCGACACGGCAACCGGGGACGACAGCGAGACCGTCGGGGGCGACGCCGTGCCCGCCCCGCCGGACTCCGCCCGTCAGGACGGCGGCTGACCGACCCGCCCGGGGAGCCGGTGGGTCCCCAGCATCCGGTCCATCAGCCGGAACCGCAGCACCACCCACATCAGGGCGAACCAGCAGACCAGGACCGGCAGCACCACCAGGAACACCGGCCGCGCCGCGCCGGTGAGCCCGAAGTACGACGACAGCGCCGGGGTCCCGACCACGCCCGCGAACACCACGGTCAGGCCCAGCACCAGCCAGGCCGGGCGACGGTCGGACACCGGTGCCGTCCACGCCGCGAGGAACCGGTGCGGCGGCAGCAGGAACAGGATCAGCACGAACGACGCCGGCCCCACGAACGTCGACAGCCCGGTCTGCGCGCCGAGCGTCGCGGCCGCACCGGCGAAGTCGGCGTCGGTGCCGTAGGTCAGCCCGGTGTAGCTCTGGAACTGCTCGATCACCTGCGCCGGGGTCCGTCCGCTGGTGAAGCCCTGGAGGATGCCCTGGTAGAGCACCGTGTAGACGACCGTCCCCGCGCCCGCGGTCACCACGGATGCCGGCACCACGAAGCGGGCGAGGTTGCTCAGCAGGTCCGGGTCCGGCTCGGACGGCGTCGCCCACAGCGTCAGGAACAGCGTGGGCACGCCGACGGTCAGCAGCGTCAGCCCGACCTGGGTGGGGGAGTAGGGGAACCCGAGCCCGAGCATGGTCACGGCCATGATCACCAGGCCCTGGGTGGCGACCCGGGTGAGGAACACGTACATCGACACGGCGATGCCGTCGATGATCCGGCGGCCCTCGGTGCGCGCCGGCAGCAGCGCGTCGAACGAGTCGTCGACGAGCACGATGTCGGCGACGTCGCGGGTCACCGCCGAGCCGCTGCGCATCGCGACGCCGACGTGGGCCCGTTTGAGGGCACGCGCGTCGTTCACCCCGTCACCGAGCATCGCGACGTGCGCGCCACCCCGGCGCAGGCTCGCGACGACCCGCTCCTTCTGCTCCGGGGTGACCCGCCCGAACACCGTGGTCCGGGCGACGAGCGCGTCGAGCGCGGCCCGGCCCCCGGCGGAGTCGTCGAGCTCCTCGACCTCGGACCCGGCGACCGCCTCACCCACGTCGAGCCCGGCCTTCGCCGCGAGCGCGGCGACGGTGCGCGGGTCGTCGCCCGAGAGCACCTTCACCGCGACCCCGTCCGCGGCGAACCGCTCCAGGGCGTCGGCGACGCCGGGGCGCAGCTCGTCGGACAGCACCACCAGCGCCACCGGGGCCAGGGCGGGCA
>NZ_WWFY01000061.1:0-742 GCF_009864975.1 Pseudonocardia sp. SID8383 | reverse complement strand
CGGCCGCCGACAGGGGCGCCAGGCGGCCGGCGAGGGCACCGCGCGGGCCCGCGGCCGGTGCCGCGGCGTGGGTGAGCCGGGCCCGGACCTCCGGGACCCGGTCGAACAGGTGCGAGACCCGGCCGGCGGTGAAGACGTCGTGGTAGACGTCCCAGTCGACGTCCATCAGGCCGACGACGGTCTCGTCGTCGTCGAGCACGCAGCGCAGCCCGGTCAGTGCCCGCTGCGGGTCGAGGTACTCCAGGCCGCTGCGCCGGATCCGGTGCGGGTCGGCCTCCGTGCGCTCGGGGTCGGCGTCGGGCCACTTGCCCCAGTGCACCGAGGTGGCGCGCAGCCCGCGCGCGCGGCGCTGCTCGGCCAGTGCGGACAGGAACGCGTTCCCGGCGGCGTAGGCGGCGTGCACGCCGCTGCCCCACATGCCGGCCGTCGAGGAGTACAGCACGAGGTCGGTGGCCGGGTCGTCGAGCAGCTCGTCGAGGATCCGGGCACCGGTCACCTTGGCGTGCACGACCTCGGCGAACTCGTCGAGGGTCGTGTCGGCGATCGCGGCCAGCCCGATCACCGCCGCGGTGTGCAGGACGGTGCCGACCGTGCGCCCCTGCGCGGCCAGCCGCGCCACCAGGGCCGCGACCGCATCCCGGTCGGTGATGTCGCAGGCCACCGCCTCGGCCTCGGTGCCGGCCTCGGCCAGCTCGGCGACCAGCGCGGCCGCACCGGGGGCCTCGGGGCCGCGGCGGGACAG
>NZ_WWFY01000596.1:0-4595 GCF_009864975.1 Pseudonocardia sp. SID8383 | reverse complement strand
TCGGTGCGCCGGCGTCCGGGGGAGGGCCGTACGGGCGGCGCGGGCTGCTGCGCCACGGCGGGCGTGCGCGGGTCCGGGGTGATCTGCATGCGCACCACGGTGCCCCCGCCCGCCGTGTCGATCTCGGCGGTGGTGGCGATGGCGCGGATCATCTGCAGGCCGCGCCCGCGGTAGCCGGGGTCGGGCGGCGGCGGCCGCCAGCGGCCGGTGTCGGCGACCCGGGCCCGGACACCGTCGTGCGGGGTGTACCCGAGACGCAGGTGCACCTCACCGGGCGGGTCGAACTCGGCGTAGCCGTGCTCGACGCTGTTGGCGGCGGCCTCGTCGATCGCGCGGACCAGGTCGTCGCCGAGGTCCTCGCCCAGGCCCACGTGGCCGGCCCAGCGCCGGACCCGGCGGCGCATCGCCGGCAGCTCCCGGGCGGACCCGGGGACGGTGAGGTACGGGCCGGGCAGCCAGCGCAATCATGATGCCGGTCGCCGGGGATCCAGGTCGCGAACTCGTCGAGCGCCGAGGCGAGGTTGCCGGCCAGCGCGCGCCCGACCGCCGCGTACACCTGCGCCCCGGTGCGGGTCGGCCCCAGGTCGGCGGCGAGGTCGCGCAGGGTCTGCATGCGCCGTTCGCTGAGCACGCGGTCGGTGTTCTCGGTGACCACGCACAGCATCCCGGCGATGGCGCCGTCCTCGTGCAGCGGGCTGTAGGAGAAGGTGTGGTAGGTCTCCTCGGGGTGGCCGCTGCGTTCGAGGAACAGCAGGAGGTCCTCGTCCCAGGTGGCCCCGCCGCCGGCGAGCACCGACCCGATCAGCGGGCCGACGTCGTCCCAGACCTCGGCCCACACCTCGCGCGCGGAGCGGCCGAGCGCCCACGGGTGCTTGTCGCGCAGCGTGTCGCCCCGGTAGGCGTCGTTGTAGAACATCGTGAGGTCCGGGCCCCACGCCATCCACATCGAGAACCGGGAGTCGAGCAGCATCCGGACGACACTGCGCAGGTCCGGTGACCAGCGCTCGGGCGGGCCGAGCGGGTGGGAGGACCAGTCGTGGGCCGCCATCGCGGCGTGGACGAGGTCGGACCGCGTGCTCTCGACCGCGTCGTCGTCGCCGCGCACGAACCACCTCCTCGGCCCCGTCGGGCGGTCGTGGGAAATCTAGCCGACCCCGTCCGGACGTGCGCCACTCGTCTCCGCGGCGCGACAGCATCTGCGACGCCGTCGTCCAGGTGAACGGGCTCGTCGACGGGCCGTTCGACAGCCCGCTCGACCACGCGGCGGACGGGCCGTTCGCCGACGCCCGCCCACGACCACCTCGTTAGGAGCGCCTCCGTGGCGACCGAGCGGTCGTGGACGCGCCCGCCGGGACGCTGCCGGACCGGCTCGTGGACCGACGTCGACGCCGGGCCGGTCCCGCGTGTCGGACCGGCCACGCCGGGGCTGCCGGGCGCCCTCGGTAGGCTCGGGGTCATGTCCGGAGCGACCGTGAACGACCCCATCGCCGAACTCATCGCGTGCCGGGACTGCGGCCAGGACTGCCTGCTGCAGGTCGCGGACCTCTGCGCCGACTGCATCGCCCGGATCGGGACGGCCGCCGACGATGCCGACTACCGCGCCTGGCGGACGGAGAACGAGCGCCGCGTGGTCACCGGGGAGCTGACCGGCGCGATCTGACCGGCCGGTCGGCGGACCGCGCTCACCCCCCGGTCGGTGCCGCGGTCGCCGGTGCCGCCGGGTTCCCGGGAATCGACCGGAGTGCGCGTGTCACCGGTCGTAGTCGATGGTCACCTCGTCGGTGGTGGGCCGGGACTGGCAGGTGAGGATCGCGCCGCAGGCCACCTCGTCGTCGGTGAGGGCGTAGTTCTGCTGCATGTGCACCGCGCCGGTGACGACCTGCGCACGGCAGGTGCCGCAGATGCCGCCCGCGCACAGGTACGGGGCCTCGACCCCGGCCTCGAGTGCGGTCTCCAGCAGCGACGCGGTGCCCCGGCTCCGGGTGACGGTCTCCCGCCCGCCGCGGCGCACGGTGACCACGGCCGGACGGGTCGGGACGGCGTCGCCGTCGTCGCCGGTGGGGGCGACGAAGAACTCCCGGTGGATCCGGTCCGGGGTGACGCCGTGGGCGTCGAGGACGCCGACGAGCTCGTCGAGCATCGGCGGCGGCCCGCAGAGGAACCAGTCCGCGTCGTCCACCGGCAGCGTGGTGAGGTGCTCGGCGAACCGGTCCGCGCCGAGGCGGCCCGGGACGACGGTGCGCGTCGTGCCGTCCGGTGCGGACCCGTCGGCGGACCCGGCGGCACCGGACCGCGAGTGGTGGTGCACGACGGTGAGCCGCCCCCCGGAGCGACGGACGAGTTCGTCGAGCTCGTCGGCGAACATCGTGTGCTCGGTGTCGCGGTTGGCGTAGAGCAGGACGGCGCGGCGGTCGGGGTCCTCGTCGAGGGCGGCGGTGAGGATCGCGATGACCGGGGTGATGCCGCTGCCCGCGGCGACCGCGGCGACGGTGCGGCCCCCGCGGGGGCCGGCGGGCAGGACGAACTGCCCCGAGGGCGGCGTGACCTCGAGGGTGTCGCCGACGGCGAGCGCGGAGCCCGCCCACGTCGAGAACCGTCCGCCGTCGACGCGGCGCACGGCGATGCGCAGCGCCGACCCGTCGGTGGAGCAGATCGAGTAGCTGCGCCGCACGAGCTCGCCGTCGATCCGCGCGCCCACGGTGACATGGCGGCCGGGGCGGTGGGCGAACACGTCGCGCAGCTCGCCGGGCACCTCCAGGGTGACCGCGACCGCGTCCGGGGTGAGCCGGTCCACCGCGGTCACGCGCAGCGGGTGCGGGCGGGTCGGAAGGTCGGCGTCGCGGTCGGTGTGGGAGGTCAGCCGTCGCCACGCCCGGTACTCGGCGGGGGACAGGTCCGAGCCGAGGACCGTCGTGATCGGGACCGGGCGGTCGAGCCAGTCCGACATCGCCCGGCGCCACACGTCCTGGTAGCGGTAGAACGGGACGGTCGGGTGGATGTGGTGGACCAGGTGGTAGTTCTGGCCGAGCATCAACGGGGTGACCAGGCGTTCCCAGCCGACCCGCATGCGGGTCGCGGCGAACCGGTCGGACCGGGCGGTCTCCCCGAGGTCGTGGTGGGGCAGCCAGTCGAACCACCAGGCGAGCAGCGCGATGCCCAGCCGCTGCGGGATCAGGTAGATCACCAGCAGCTCCCAGCCGTGGCCGGTCACCGCCGTCGCGACGAACGCGGAGACCACGACGAGGAACACCACGGCCTGCTCGACGAGCTCGGCCCGCGGCCTGCTCGGGATCCGGGGCAGGTAGAAGCGCACGTACCAGAGGTCGATGGTCATCCAGCGCAGCGGCCAGCTCCACGCCGGGCCCGACTCGGTCCACGCGTCGGGGTCGCGGGAGGTGTCCTCGTTGGTGTTGCGGTGGTGCTCGATGTGCAGGTAACGCAGCATCGGGAACGCGGCCCAGGCCACCACGAACAGCATCGACAGCCGGCCGAGCACCTCGTTGACCCACCGCAGGCGTCCGCCCGCGAGGTGGACGGTCTCGTGCAGCACCGTGAACATCGCGAACGTGACCAGGGCGTGCACCGGCACCGTGACCAGGTAGCGCCACGGGTCGGTCCCGGTCAGGACCAGGGCGGTCGCCCCCACCCAGGCCGCGAGCGAGCCCAGGAACAACGCCAGGGTCGGCAGTGCGACGACGGGGAGCGTGATCCCCGGGGTGGGTACGGGCCGCCCGGGGTCCGCGGGCCGGTCGCCGCCGGCTCCCTCGCGTGTGGTTCCCGCCGCCGTGCTCATGGCTGCCTCCTGACCGGACGGAGCGCGGTCGTCGTCGACCGCCCGTAGGAATAGTTGACAATCACGGGTCATCTGTCAACAGATCAGTCATCGGTGGTTGCTCTGTACAGTGCAGGCGTGGCGGGCTCGGGTGCGTTCCGGCGGGAGCGGCGGGAGGTTCTCCGCACGCGGCTCCTCGACGCCGCGCGGGACATCACGACGGAGTCGGGGTGGTCGTCGCTGACGATGAGCGCCGTCGCCGGGCGTGCGGGAATCAGCCGCCAGCACCTCTACAACGAGATCGGCACCAAGGCGGAGCTGGGCAGCGCACTGGTCGGCCGCGAGACCGACGGGTTCGTCGCGGTGATGTGCGAACAGATGCGCGCCCACCCCGCGGACGCCGTCGCCGGCGTGGTGGCCGCGGTCCGCGACGTGCTGGAGTACGGGGCGCGCAACGCGCTCCTGACGTCGATCCTCACCGTCGACGAGGGCGTGGGGGAGAGCCTGCTCCCGCTGGTGACGGCCCGGCCCGACGTGGTGCGCGACCGGGCGGCGACGGCGCTGCTGCGCGAGATCTCCGCGCTCCACCCGGCCCTGGCCGGGGTCGCGGACCTGCCCCGGCTCGTCGACGGGGTGGTGCGGCTGGTGGTCAGCCACGCCACGTCACCGGGGGACTCCACCGAGCCGGCGGTCGCGCAGGCCGGGTGGCTGCTCCGCGGCTTCCTCGGCGGCGCCGCCGGGCCGGGCGGGGCCGGGGTCAGCCCCGGCTGAGGACGTCGAACCCGGTCGTGACGACGCCGTCGCCGACGCAGCGCTGGATGTG
>NZ_WWFY01000595.1:0-4640 GCF_009864975.1 Pseudonocardia sp. SID8383 | reverse complement strand
CCGGTGAGGTGCCCGGCGAACTCCAGCGGCCGGGGCGGCCTGCGGACCGCCTCGCGCTCGGCGACCTCCAGGCGGCGCTGCGCGTCGTGGACCCGGCGGGCCCGGGTGCGTTCGACGCCCGCCCCCTTGAAGGCGTGGATGAACTTGTCGTTGTCGCGCGGCCCGCGCCCGGGGGCGATCGTCGACAGCCCGGCCCGCGCCTTCTCCCGCAGCGCGGCGATCTCCTCCTGCTCCGCGGCGAAGCGCTCCTCCCAGCGGCGGCGGCTCGCCGCGGCGGCGTCGAGGTACTCGGTGAACGAGCCTCCGAACCGGCGCCCGCCGTACCCGTCGGTGCCGAGCTCGCCGGCGTCGAGATCGAGCAGCTCGGTGCAGACCCGGTCGAGGAAGGTGCGGTCGTGGCTCGCTGCGACGACGACGCCGGGCAGCTCCACCAGCGAGCGTTCCAGCAGCTCCAGGGCGGCGTCGTCGAGGTGGTTGGTGGGTTCGTCGAGCAGCAGCACCGCGGGGCGGCGGACCAGGGCGGCGGCCATCGCGAGCCGGGTGCGCTCGCCCCCGGACAGGGTCGCGACCGGCCGGTCCCGCTCCAGGTCGGCGACACCGAGCGTGCCCGCGGTGACCTCGGCGCGCCGGTCGGCGTCCCACGCGTCGTGGGCGATCGCCCAGGCCAGCACCCGGTCGTAGGCGGCGGCGCCGCTGCCGTCGGCCAGACCGGCGGCCAGGCGCTCCAGCTCGGCGACGGCGTCGTGCAGCGGGCGCAGCGCCGCGTCGAGCAGGTCGCCCACGGTCCCCCCGTCGCCCAGGTCGGGTTCCTGCGGCAGGTACACCCGGTCCGCGGGAACCGTGAGCGTCCCGCCGTCCGGGGTGTCGACGCCGGCGAGCAGCCGCAGCAGTGTGGACTTGCCCGAGCCGTTCTCCCCGATCAGGCCGACCCGGGTGCCCGGCGCGGCGACGAGGTCGACGCCGTCGAGCACCGGCGGACGGCCGGCGCGGGTGGCGTGGGAACGGACCAGCCCGCGGGCGGTGACGGCGTGGACCTGCTCGGTCGATGACACGACGACGACTCCGGTGGAGACGGAGGAGGACCGCAGGGGCGTGTGCCGCGTCCGCGGTCGAGGGGGTCGTCAGTGCCTCATGATGACGGCGACGGTACCGGGTGCGCCCGTGCGGCGCACCCGGGTTTCAGCGCCAGCCGTAGCGCGCCCGCAGCTCGTCCGCGACCCGGTCGAACCGTGCCCGGTCCAGCACCGCGCCCTCCCGGCGGATGCCGTGCTCCTCGACCTCCAGCACCCGGTCGAGCCGGATGTAGGAGTCGCGGCCCTCGCGGTCCCAGGCGCCGGAGCCGATCCCGACCCAGTCCGGGTCGTGGGCCCGCTTGTCCTGGCTGGACAGCATCAGCGCGAGCAGCTCGCCGGCCGAGCGCCCGACGACCAGCAGCGGCCGGTCCTTGCCCTGGCTCGCGTCCTCCTCGTAGGGCACCCAGGTCCAGACGATCTCGCCGGGGTCCGCGGCCCCGTCGGGCTCGGGGGCGTAGGTGACCTCCCGGGCACGGTCGCCGGTGGGCGCGGTGCGTACCCGCCCGGCCGTCGGCGGCGGGCCGGGCCGGGCGCCGCCGCCGTGGCCGCGCCGCGGGGCCCGTCCGTCCTTCTGCGAGTCCTTCAGGAACTGCACCGCCAGATCCGCGGCCTTGCGCAGCACCGAGCCCCAGTTGATCGCCATGCCGCCCAGCCTGCCGCACGTGCGGCACGTCACGACCACCGGGCGCGCATGAACGGTTCCGCATACGGGAAGCCCGAGGGTATGAAGGCGACTCTGATCCACGGCACGCACGACATACGGGTCTCGTCCGACGTACCGGACCCGGTCATCCGTGACGACACCGATGCGATCGTGCGCGTGCTGCGCTCCTGCATCTGCGGCAGCGACCTGTGGCCGTACAACTCGGCCGAGGACAACCCGCAGGGCGACCGGATCGGCCACGAGTTCCTCGGCGTGATCGAGGAGGTCGGGTCCGGGGTGCGGAACCGCACTGCGGGCCAGCTCGTCGTCGCACCGTTCGTCTGGGCCGACAACACCTGCGACTTCTGCGCGCAGGGGCTGCAGACCTCGTGCCGGCACGGCGGCGGCTGGGGCTCCGACGGCACCGACGGCGGTCAGGGCGAGGCGGTGCGCGTCCCGTTCGCCGACGGCACCCTGGTCCCGATGCCGGGCGAGCCGGACGACGCGCTGCTCGCGTCGATGCTCACCCTGTCCGACGTGTTCTCCACCGGCCACCATGCCGCGGTCTCGGCGCGGGTCCGCCGCGGGGACACCGTGGCCGTCGTCGGCGACGGCGCGGTCGGGCTGTGCGCGGTGCTCGCGGCGAAGCGCCTCGGCGCCGAACGGATCATCCTGCTCGGCCGGCACACCGACCGCACCGACCTGGGCCGCGAGTTCGGCGCCACCGACGTCGTGGCAGAGCGTGGCGACGAGGCGGTCGAGAAGGTGCGCGAGCTGACCGGCGGCGACGGCGTGGACGCCGCGCTGGAGTGCGTCGGCTACGTGGAGGCGATCCGCACCGCCATCGAGGTGACCAAGGACGGCAGGCTGGTCGGTCGCGTCGGCGTCTCGCAGTACTCCGACATCCCGCTCGGCGTCGGCGAGTTCATGCGCAACGTCGGCGTGCACGGTGGCGTCGCCCCGGCGCGCGCCTACATCGAGGAGTTGCTGCCCGACGTGCTGGAGGGCCGCATCCAGCCCGGACGGGTCTTCGACCGCACCATCGGTCTCGACGAGGTCCCCGACGGCTACCGCGCGATGAACGACCGCGAGGCGCTGAAGGTCCTGATCAAGCCCTGACCTGCGCGGACACCGGCGCGGCCCCCGCCACCGCGGGGGCCGCGCGCGGCGGCGGGTCAGGACGAGGCGCGCTCGCCGTGCCGGCTGCACCGGGCCGTCCAGCCGACCGGGTGGACCTGCACCACCATCCGCCGTGCGCAGTCCGGGCAGAACCGCGGCGGCTCCAGCTCGCGGCGCGCCGCGCACCGGTCGTGCCCGGCCGCGGGGTCCGGCGACCCGCACTGGTCGCAGTACCGGTCCCCGTCCTCGCGGGTCGGCGTGCCCACCGGCGCCGTCACAGCGTCTCGTTGAGGGCCTTGATCGGCATCTCCAGCTCGCCGAGCAGGTCGATGTCGGACTCGGCCGGACGCCCCAGGGTCGTCAGGTAGTTCCCGACGATCACCGCGTTGATCCCGCCGAGCAGGCCCTTGCGGGCGCCCAGGTCGCCGAGGGTGATCTCGCGGCCACCGGCGAAGCGCAGGATCGTGCGCGGCAGCGCCAGGCGGAACGCGGCGACGGTGCGCAGGGCGTCCGGCCCGGACATCGGCTCCAGGTCCCCGAACGGGGTGCCCGGGCGCGGGTTGAGGAAGTTCAGCGGCACCTCGTCGGGCTCCAGCTCGGCGAGCTGCCCGGCGAACTCGGCGCGCTGGTCCAGGGTCTCCCCCATCCCGACGATGCCGCCGCAACACACCTCCATGCCGGCCTCACGGACCATGCGCAGGGTGTCCCAGCGCTCCTCCCAGGTGTGGGTGGTGACCACGTTCGGGAAGTGGCTGCGGGCGGTCTCAAGGTTGTGGTTGTAGCGGTGCACGCCCATCGCGGCGAGCTCGCCGACCTGCTCGGCCGTGAGCATCCCCAGTGAGCAGGCGATGTTGATGTCGACCTCGTCCCGGATCGCCGCGATGCCGGCGGCGACCTGGGACATGAGCCGCTCGTCGGGCCCGCGGACGGCGGCGACGATGCAGAACTCGGTGGCCCCGGTCTTCGCGGTCTGCTTGGCGGCCTCGACGAGCATCGGGATGTCCAGCCAGGCCGAGCGCACCGGCGAGGCGAACAGGCCCGACTGGGAGCAGAAGTGACAGTCCTCCGGGCACCCGCCGGTCTTGAGCGAGATGATCCCCTCGACCTCGACGTCCGGCCCGCACCAGCGCATCCGCACCTGGTGGGCCAGCTCGAGCAGGTCGTCGAGACGGTCGTCGGGCAGGTCGAGCACCTCGCGCACCTGGGTGACGGTGAGGCCGCGACCCTGGTCGAGGACCTGGTCACGCGCGACGGTGAGGACGTCGGTCCGGGCGGTCGTCATGCCCGTGGATCTTGCCAGTCACCCGGCTGGATCGGACCCAGTGTGTCCCGGGCCACCGCGGCGAAACGGTCCGGTGTCACCCGTCCGAGGCCCTCGGGCAGCAGGCCCCGGACCAGCACCCGGGTGATCATCGGCAGGTCCTGGAGGTTGCAGTGCTCGGCCAGGTCCGGCTCCGCCGGCCAGGACCCGATCACGATCCCCGCGCAGGTCAGGCCGCGCACCCGGAGCGCCTCGACGGTGAGCGCGGTGTGGTTGAGCGTGCCGAGCCCGGCCGCCGCGACCACCACGACCGGGGCGTCGAGCAGCCGGGCGACGTCGGCGAGGGTGCCGCCCTCGTCGGTGAACCGGACCAGCAGCCCACCCGCACCTTCGACGAGGACGAGGTCGTGGTGGTCGGCCAGCGTCCGCGCGGTCGCCGCGGCCTGCTCCGGGGTCACCGGGCGCGCCCCGCAGCGCCGGGCCGCGGTCGCCGGGGCCAGCGGGTCGGGGTAGCGGGCCAGCTCCCGGGTGGTGACCTCGGGGA
>NZ_WWFY01000594.1:0-5772 GCF_009864975.1 Pseudonocardia sp. SID8383 | reverse complement strand
TGGCCGAGCTCGCCGCCACCTACCCGGTGATCACCGGCGCGGAGGCCTACGCGACCCACCGGCGTTGGTTCGCCGAGCGCCGCGACGAGTACCAGCCCGCGACGGCCGCCCGGCTCGCCCCGCACGCCGAGGCGCCGGCGCACCTCTACGTCGACGCCCGGCGCGAGCGCCGCCGGGTCGGACGCGCCCTGCTCGACCGGCTCGGGGCCTCCTGCGACGTGCTGCTCTGCCCCACCACCCGGCTGCGGGCCACGCCGATCGGCGCGACCGAGCACGACGGGGTGCCGGTGCTGCCGTCGATGCTGCAGCTGACCTCGCCGTTCAACCTGCTCGACCGGCCCGTCGTCGCGCTACCGGTCCCGGTGCCGGGGCTGCCCGCGGGGGTGCAGCTGGTGGGGGTCACCGTCGGTGAGGACGTGCTGCTGGGGCTGGCGCGGGCGCTGGAGAGGGCGTTGCGGTGATCCTCCCGGTGGCGGTGGCACGCGGGGTCGCCGCGGGCGAGGTCGACCGCGTGTACCGCCGCTGGGCGCGGTCGCGGGTGGCCGTGGGCTCGACGCTGCGCACCGCCGCCGGGGTGGTCGAGGTCGTCGCCGTCGACGAGGTGGACCCGGACCGCATCACCGACGACGACGCCCGCGCCGCGGGCGAGCCCTCCGCCGACCGGGTGCGCCGCGCGTTCCGCGGAACGCGGTCCGACCCGGTGTTCCGCATCGGGCTGCGCTTCGCCGGGGCCGACCCGCGGGAGTCGCTGCGGGCCGCGACCGGGGACCTCGACGACGTCGTCGCGGCCCTGGACCGGATGGACCGCCGGTCGCGCCGGGGGCCCTGGACCCGGCCGACGCTGCGGCTGGTCGCCGAGCTGCCCGGGGTACGGGCCGCCGAGCTCGCGGAGCGGGCCGGGCGGGACACCCCGGCGTTCAAGCGCGACGTCCGCGCGCTCAAGGAGCTGGGCCTGACCGAGAGCCTGGAGGTCGGCTACCGGCTCTCCCCCCGCGGGGCCGCGCTGCTCGCCGGACCATGATCACCGGTTGTGGAGTCCGGAGTGCGCTGTCCGTGCCTCTGCGCTCCACAACCGGTGATCACCGGGTCGGGCGGTGCGACGAGCGGAGTCCGCGCGGGGCCGGGAACCGCGGTCTCTACCCTCGTGACGCATGCGAGCGGTGTGTGTGCTGGGGACCGGACTGATCGGCGGGTCGCTGCTGCGGGCCGCGGCCCGCGCCGGGCGCGAGGTGTGGGGCACCGCCGCGTCCGAGCCGACCGCGGCCGCCGCCGTCGCCGACGGGTTCGACGTCACCACCGACACCGACGCCGCGCTGGCCCGGGCCGCCGAGGCCGACGCGCTGGTCGTCGTGTGCGTCCCGCTGACCGCGCTGGAGGCGGTGCTGCGCCGCGTCGACGCGGTCGCCCCCACCTGCCGGCTCACCGACGCGGTGAGCGTGAAGGTGTCGGTCGCCGACGCGGTCGCCCAGTTCGCACCGCGCACCCGGTTCGTCGGCGGGCACCCGATGGCCGGCACCGCCGAGTCCGGCTGGCCCGCCGGGTCCGCGGACCTGTTCACCGGCGCCGCCTGGGTGGTCGCCGCCGACGACGGCCTCGACGTCGAGGTGTGGCGCGACGTCGCGGAGCTGGCCTGGGACTGCGGGTCCCGGGTGGTGCCCGCGGCCGTCGACGAGCACGACGTCGCCGTCGCCCGGATCTCCCACCTCCCGCACCTGTTCGCCGCGGTGCTCGCCTCCGTCGGCGCCGGTGAGCAGGGCGACGACCTCGCCCTCGCCCTGTCCGCGAGCTCGTTCGCCGACGGCACCCGGGTGGCCGGGACCCGGCCCGAGCTGGTCCTGGCGATGTGCGAGGGCAACCGGGGCGCGCTGCTCGCCGCCGTCGACGACGCGCTGGGCAGGCTCGGCGCGATGCGCGGGGCGCTGGCCTCCACCGGTGGGCTGGCCGCGACCGTGCGCTCCGGGCACGAGGCGCGGATGCGGTGGGCCTCGACCCGCGAGCCGCTGGAGGTGCCGGTCGACCTCGGCGCACCGGACGTGTTCGCCGAGCTGCGCGAGCTCGGCCGCCGCGGCGACGTCGTCGAGCCGGTGAAGCGCTAGAGAGTCACCCGGGACGCGATGCCCGGGTAGTCGAGGACGAAGCCGTCGTCGTCGACGGTCATGTCGGCGGCGAACGAACCCGCGGCGAAGC
Source organism: Pseudonocardia sp. SID8383 (assembly GCF_009864975.1). Taxonomy (NCBI): domain Bacteria; kingdom Bacillati; phylum Actinomycetota; class Actinomycetes; order Pseudonocardiales; family Pseudonocardiaceae; genus Pseudonocardia; species Pseudonocardia sp. SID8383. The sequence goes on along the minus strand of NZ_WWFY01000594.1, from coordinate 3,585 downwards.
CGACGACCGCTGGCGTGCCGGGCGACCCGGCCGTCACGGTGCGGTAGGTCTGCTCGGTGTTCTCGACGGTCAGTGTCGGGAGGTCGACGAACACCATCGGCAGCACGTGCTCGGCGGGCTCACGGTGCAGGGCGAGGCGCCGGACCGGGAGCGCGTTGAACACCGGGCTGAAGGCGAGGTCGACGTCACGGGCGCCGCCGAAGTGGCCGCGGCTGCCGCCGGAGCCGTCGTCGACCAGCCAGACGCCGTCGGTGCTGCGCGACAGCGTGAGCTGCTGCTCCCCCCCGGCGGTGGCGACGTCGACGGCGAGCCGCGACAGCGTCCCGTCGCCGGCGACGACGAGCCGGTAGGACGCGGTGAGCACCCCGCCCTCCCCGCCGCGGATGATCCGGCCGACGGCACGGAACCCACCGCCGTTGGTCGTGATGCGCGCCGACTCCATGCCCGCGGCGCCGTCGGTCTCGGGGTCGGACCGCCAGGTCAGCATGACCGCCACGCGCGTCACCTCCGGGTCGTCGATGTCGGGCACACCGAACCACATCGCCGCGCGGACCACGCGAACGGGTGATGATCAGGCGTCCTCAGCGGGGCTCCCGGCGGACGTCGGCGGCGTCGACGTCGTCGCGGATCCCGCGGAAGACCGGCTGCCGCAGCCGGCCGGCCGCCGTCCACCCGAGGTGGGCGACCTCGGCGACGACCGTCGGGGAACACCAGCGTGCGCCCGCGGCGTCGACCCGGGGCAGGACCTGTGCGAACGGCGACTCCGGTGCCCCGGTCAGCCGGGCGGTGAGCAGCTCCTGCACCGCCGCCCCGGCCAGCCCGGACCCGACCCGGCCGGCGAACTCCAGCCCGTCCGGCCCGGGGACACCGAGCAGCAGCGCCCCGATCCGCCCCGCAGCACCGGACCTCTCGGGTTTCCAGCCGCCCACCACACAGGACTGCGAGTGCCGGTGGGCGATCTTCACCCAGTCCGGGCTGCGCCGGCCCGGCCGGTACCGCGAGTCCTCCCTCTTGGCGACGACGCCCTCCAGCCCCCGCGACGCCGTCACCTCCAGCAGTGCGGCCCCGTCCGGGTAGAGCGGCGAGGTCTCGACGTGCGGGGTCGCGGACAGGTCGAGCCGTTCCAGGGTGGCCCGGCGCTCGGCCAGCGGGCGGTCGAGCAGCGGGACCCCGTAGAGGCGCAGCACGTCGAACACCATGAACGTGACCGGGCGGCCGCCTACGGGGCCGTGGATCCGGTGGGCGAGCGCGGCGAAGCTGGGGACACCACCGTCGAGCAGCACCACCTCGCCGTCGAGGAGCACGTCAGGGGCAAGGTCCACCAGACCGGCGAGTTCGGGGAAGTTCGCGGTGACATCGCGGCCGGAACGGGTACGCAAGCGCAGTGCCGGCTCACCACCGCCGTCGGTGACCTCGGCCAGCACGCGCATGCCGTCCCACTTGACCTCGAACGACCAGCCGGCCCCGGTCGGCAGGGGTCCGGGGGTGGCGAGCATGGGCTGCACACCGTCATGCTGTCACTTCGGACGGCACGCGAGGGGGGACCGTATGCGCGCGATCTGGAGCGGGGCCGTGTCCTTCGGTCTGGTCAGCGTGCCGATCAAGGTCTATTCGGCGACGTCCAACCACGACGTCCGGTTCCACCAGGTGCACGGTGAGGACGGCGGCCGCATCCGCTACAAGCGGACCTGCGAGGTGTGCGGCGAGGAGGTCACCTACGCCGACATCGTGAAGGGCTTCGAGACCCCCGACGGCGAGCTGATCACCCTCGACGACTCCGACCTCGCGTCGCTGCCCGTGAAGACGGGGCACGAGATCGACGTCATCGAGTTCGTGCCGAACGACCAGATCGACCCGATGCTGTTCGACAAGAGCTACTACCTCGAGCCGGAGACCAAGGCCGCCAAGCCCTACGCGCTGCTGCGCGAGGCACTCGAGGAGACCGACCGCACCGCCGTGGTGAAGGTGGCGCTGCGCCAGCGCGAGACCCTCGCGCTGCTGCGGGTGCGCGGCAAGGCGATCGTGCTCCAGACCCTCATCTGGCAGGACGAGATCCGCGAGCCGGAGTTCGACATCCTCGACAACGAGGTCGACCTCAAGCCGCAGGAACTGAAGATGGCGTCGTCGCTGGTCGAGAGCATGGGCGCGGACTTCGACCCGTCGGAGTTCCACGACGAGTACCGCGACGCGATGGCCGACCTCATCGAGGCGAAGAAGTCCGACGGCGACGCCCGCCCGGCGCCCGCCGCCGAGGCCGCCGACGACGGCGGGGACTCGATGAGCGACCTCCTGTCGGCACTGCAGGCCAGTGTGGACGCGGCCCGGTCGACGAAGTCGGACTCCGGGTCGGGGTCCGGGCCGACGGAGAAGAAGACCCCGAACCGGCGATCGTCCTCCCGGACGAAGAAGACCGAGGAGAACGACGCCGAGACCGGCACCGACGACGCGAAGCCCGCGAAGCCGACCACCACACGTCGGCGGTCGACGAAGAAGACCGCCTGACCGGCGCCCTCAGGGGCCGAAGCTGGACTCCGGCGGCGCCTGGTCGTTCTGCAGGGCGCCGAACAGCGCCTGGGCCCGGGTGCGGTCCCAGCGCAGGTTCGACCCGCCCGCGCTGCCGCCGATCGGGACGGTCGTCTGCACGCCGTCGCCGCCGGAGACGCCCTTCATCCCCCAGGCCAGGCCGGCGAGGTTCCAGATGTGGTCGGAGTCGTCGACGGTGATCGTGCCGGTCACCGCGGACGCCAGCGGGACCATCCGGAACGGGTTGATCAGCGTGAGCGGGCTGGTGGCCCTGCCGAGCAGCGCGGCGAGGAACTCGCGCTGGCGCTGGACGCGGTCGAAGTCCGAGCCGGGCGTCGCGCGGGTGCGGACGTAGCCGAGCGCGGTCGTCCCGTCGAGCTCCTGGCAGCCCGCCTGGATGTCGAGGCCCGCCTTCGGGTCGTCGATGGCGCGGGGGACGCACATGTCCACCCCGCCGACCGCGTCGACCGCGCCGACGAACCCGCCGAAGCCGACTTCGACGTAGTGGTCGATGCGCAGGCCGGTCGCGGCCTCGACGGTCTCGACGAGCAGCTCCGGGCCGCCGAACGCGAACGCCGCGTTGACCTTGTTGCTGCCGTTCCCGGGGATCGGGAGGTACGAGTCGCGCGGGATGGAGACGAGCACGCTGCCGGAGCTGCCCGTGTGCAGCAGCATGATCGTGTCGGTGCGCTGGCCCGCCGCGTCGCCGGTGGCGAGGCGTTCCTCGTCCTCGGCGGAGAGTCCCTCGCGGCTGTCCGATCCCACGATCAGGTAGTTCGTCCCCGACGACGACGCCTGGGAGTCCGCGGGCAGCGCCTCCACCCGGGTCATGTTCTGGTCGAGGTAGACGCCGAACCCGACGAACGCGACCAGCAGCAGGATCAGCACGGCCTTCCAGCGCCCGCGGGTGGCACGACGGACGCGGCGCCAGTCCGGCATCGACGGGCCGCGGGTGACCCGGCCGTCGCGGGGGGCCTGCGACGCGGGATGCACCCCGGCCCCCGCTCCCCCGGCTCCGGAACCGGCGGGGCGCGGCATGACCGGACCACGGGGCGGCGCGGC
>NZ_WWFY01000593.1:0-4802 GCF_009864975.1 Pseudonocardia sp. SID8383 | reverse complement strand
CCGAGGCCGCGCGGGTCCGTACCGGGGCCGGCGCCCACGTCGGCCCGACGGCCGTCCCGGCTCCGCGTCCCGACCGGCAGGCCGAGGCCGAGGCCGGCGACGACCGCGGGGCCGCGGAGCTCGCCCGGAACTCCGCGGCCTGAGCCGCTACAGCCCGTAGGACTTCCCGATGATGTCGCGCTGGATCTCGCTGGTCCCGCCGTACACCGTCGAGACGACGCTCTGGCGGAGCAGCCGCTCCATGCCGTACTCGGTGGCGTAGCCGTAGCCGCCGAGCATCTGCATCCCCTCCAGGGACAGGTGCTTGGCGAGTTCGGTGGCCTTGAGCTTGGCCATCGACGCCTCGCGCGGGAACAGCGCACCTGCGGGGGCCTCGTCGATCACCCGTGCGGTGTCGTGCACCAGCAGTCGCGTGGCCGCCAGCTCGGTGGCGTTGTCGGCGATGCGGTGGCGCATCGCCTGGAAGCTCCCGACGGGGCGGCCGAACTGCTTGCGCTCCGTGACATAGGCGACGGTGTCGTCGAAGGCGCGCCGCGCCAGTCCGAGCATGAGTCCGGCCAGGATCATCCGCTCCAGGTTCAGCCCGGCCATGAGCTGGCGCCAGCCCTGGCCCTCGACGCCGACGACGGCGTCGGCGGGCAGCTCGCACCCGTCGAAGTAGAGGTCGTTGACCTCCTTGCCGCCCATCGTCTCGATGCCGTGGATCGACAGGCCTGCCGCGTCGGCGGGCACGACGAACATGGTCAGGCCGTCGTGCTTGCCGCCCTCGGTGGAGGTCCGGGCGACCAGCAGGATGTGCGACGCGATGTGCGCGTTCGAGCACCAGGTCTTCTGGCCGTCGATCCGCCAGCCGGTCTCCGTCTTCGTGGCCTTGCACTTCAGTCCGCCGACGTCGGACCCGGCCTCCGGCTCGGACATCGAGATCGACAGCACGTCGCCGCGGCACATCCCGCCCAGCAGCTCCTGCTTCTGGGCCTCGGTGCCGAACTTCTCGATCGCCGCGGCGGTGATGGTGGTCGTGCCGAACCCGGCGATCGGGGCCTGGCCGTACGCGGACTCCTCCAGGAAGACCAGCAGGTCACGCATGCCCTGGCCGGCGCCGCCGTACTCCTCGGGGGTGGCGATGCCGAGCCAGCCGAGGTCGGCCATCTTGCGGTAGATCTCGTCGGAGTGGGCGTGCCGCCCGCCGCCGGTCAGCTCGTCGCGGCGCTCCTTGCTGCCGATCTCGCGACGGCAGAAGTCGCCGATCGCCTTCGCCAGGTCGGTCTGGTCCTCGGTCAGGGTGACGGGCATCAGGGGTCTCCTCGGTCGTCGGACCACATTCCGGTGCGGTCCAGGTGGGTGAGCAGCAGGTCGCGGCCGTCGAGCACGTGGCGACGCATCGCCGCCCGCGCGGCGCCGGGATCGGCGGCGCCGAGCGCGTCGAGCAGGACGAGGTGGGCGTCGACCGCGCCGGCCCGCCACTCGGGCGAGCCGGTGTAGAAGTGCGCCGGCAGGTAGTGCGACGAGCGCCCCACCAGCCAGGCGAGCTTGCGCGAGCCGGCCAGCCGGTTGACCTCGGCGTGCAGCCGGTGCTCGGCGGACACGAGCGGGTCCAGCTCGGCCGGGTCGTGGGTCTCCGGGGTGCGCTCGCACAGTGCGGCGATCCGGTCGGCGAGCTCCCGCAGCGGTGCGAGGTCGGCGGGGGACAGTCGCTGCGCCGCGCGCGCGGCCAGCGTCCCGGTCAGGTCGGCCTGCACCTCGAACAGGTCCGCGACGTCGTCGCGGGTCAGCTCGGCGACGACGAACCCGCGCCGCGGCACCGCGTGGACCATGTCCTCCGCGCGCAGCGACTGCAGGGCCTCACGGACCGGGGTGTGGCTGACGCCCAGGTCCGCGGCGATCCGGTCCATCCGCAGGAAGGTGCCCGGGCGCAGCTCACCGGAGAGGATGCGGTCCCGCAGGACGAGCGCGATGCGGTCGGGCAGCTGCGGGGCGCGGCCCGGCGGGAGCTCACGCACGAAGTCGGCCGTGGACACGGCGACTATCATATACGATTCTGCCGAACCTGCGTCGCGACGACCGAGGGAGAAGAACGTGCCGGGTCAGAGCCCTGCCGAGGATTTCCGCCTGACCGACATCCTCGCCGATCCCGACCGCGCCGACCTCGTCGCGCTGTCGTTCGACGGCGCGACGACCACCTACGGCGAGCTCGAACAGCGCGCCGGGCGCACCGCGGCGGCCCTGCGCGACCTCGGCCTCGGGGCCGGGGACCGCGTCGTGTGGATCGGGAGGAACCGGCCGGAGTTCCTGGAGCTGCTCTTCGCCGCGCCGCGGATCGGCGCGGTGTCGGTCCCGCTCAACACCCGGCTCACCGAGGCCGACCTGCTGGCGCTCGTCGCCGACGCCCGGGCCGGTCTCGTCGTGCTGGGGCCGGACTTCGCGGGGCTGCGCGGTGCGCTCGACGGGCGCCGGGTCGTCGTGGTGGGAGAGGACCACGCGGACTGGCGTGACGCGGCCGCGGACGTGCTGCCGCCGTCGTCGCCTGCCGGATCCACCCCGGACGACACCGTGCTGCAGCTCTACACCTCCGGCACCACGGGGCTGCCCAAGGGCGTGCTGCTCGCGCACCGGCAGTTCTCGGCGCTGCTGCTGGCCGCCGGGCACTGGTCGATCGACCCCACCTCGACCGCGCTGGTCGCGATGCCGCTGTTCCACATCGGCGGCGTCGGCTACGCGCTGGTCTGCCTGGCCGCCGGGGCGCGGTGCGTGCTCGTCGCCGACATCGTCCCCGGGCCGCTGCTCGACACGATGTCCGACGAGCGCGTCACGAACGCCTTCCTCGTGCCGGCCGTGCTGCAGATGCTCTCCGCGGTGCCCGGTGCCGCCGACCGCGACTGGTCCGCGCTGCGGTCGATCGCCTACGGCGCCTCGCCGATCACCGTCGGCGCGCTGCGGGCGGTCGTCGAGACCTTCCGCGCGCCGCTGTTCCAGGTCTACGGCGCGACCGAGACCACCGGTGCGATCACCCAGCTCGACCCGGGCGACCACGATCCGGACGGCCCCCGGGCGCACCTCATGCGCTCGGCCGGGCGGGCGTACCCGTGGGTGCGGCTGACGATCGTGGACCCGGCGACCGGCCGGGAGCTGCCGGCCGGCGAGGTGGGGGAGGTCCGGATCCACTCCGACCAGGTCACGGCCGGCTACTGGAACCGGCCCGAGGACACCGCGGCGGCGCTCGGCGACGACGCCACGCTGCGCACCGGCGACGGCGGCTACCTCGACGCCGAGGGCTACCTGTTCCTCACCGACCGGATCAAGGACATGATCGTGACCGGGGCGGAGAACGTGTATCCGATCGAGGTGGAGAGCGTGCTGTCCGAGCACCCGGACGTCGCGGACGTCGCGGTGATCGGGGTGCCCGACGAGCGCTGGGGCGAGGCGGTGAAGGCCGTCGTCGTGCCGCGGCCGGGGACGACGATCGATCCGGATGCCCTCGTCGAGTGGGTCCGGCCGCGGATCGCGGGCTTCAAGCGGCCCCGCTCGGTCGACGTCGTGGAGGCGCTCCCGCGCAACCCGAGCGGCAAGATCCTCAAGCGCGAGCTGCGTGAGACCTACCGCAGGGCCTTCACCTGACCGCAATCGTCGGTTAGCCTCGCCTCAGTACCGGTGAGGGAGGGCTTCCATGTCTCTGCGTCTGCCGACCGGCAGCATCACGGTGCTGCTCGGGCCGTCGGTGCAGCGCCGCCGCATGATGAACCGGTTGGACGACGCGAGCGGCCGGTGCGCCGACGGGCACGATGCCGTGGTCCGCAGGCTGGGCGCCCGCGCGACCGAGACGGCGGCGGACCGGCTGGCCACCGTCGACGCGGCCCGCCGGGACCCCACCGCGATGGTCCTCGCCGACCGCCTGACCGACGGTCTCGACGCACACGACCGCAGCACGGTGCTGTCCGCGCTGCGGGCGGTCGCTGCGGACGGGGTCGCCGTCCTCGTCGACGACATCGACCCCGTCGCGGCCCTCGCCGTGGCCGACGGCGCACTGCGCGTCGACGAGCGTGGCGAGGTCCGGGTGGAGGAGCTGGCCTACTTGGCCTCGTAGGTGAGGCAGTCGGCGGCGTCGGCGCCCGCGCCGATGTTCACCGACGCCGCGGTGCACTCGAGCTTCTCGTTGAACCGGCAGTCCGAACGGTGGCAGGCGCCGACGAGACCGTTGCCGCTGCCGCCGCGGAACGAGATCTCGACGAAGGTGCCGCAGTGGGCGTGGTCACCGGAGATCGTGATCGCCCCCGCGCCGCAGCTGGAGTCGGAGTTGTAGGAGCAGCTGGTGGCGGAGCACTGCTGAACCTGGGGCATGTCCTGGGCCGTGGTCATGGCGCCCAGGTTGTCGGGGTCGCCCGGTGCGCGCCAGGCAACAGAGGCTCGCCTGACCGGCAGTGCGGACCGCCTGATTTGCGCCCTCCACCTGGGAGTTCGGTCCGGCAAACGCGGTATGTATGTGTCGCGAATCACATTGCGTGCCCGCCGGACGGGTGATCTGTGGCGGTCGCGGAGGTGGCCGGCCGGCGACGACACCCGTCCGTGCGGTCGTCCGGTCGCGACGGCCGCCCGTCGCGCGGGCCCGCCCGATGCGACGGGCCGTGCCGGGCCGCCGACCGGCGGTGGGCGATGATCCCCCCGCCGGACCCGGTGGACCGGGCCGGAGAGGGAGGCGACGTGGACGAGGACCTGATGGGCCGGCTGATCCGGTTCGCCGACCTGACCGCCTGGCCGGCGTTCGCGGCGTTCGGGGTGCAGGAGGAGTCGATCGACCGGCTGCTCGC
>NZ_WWFY01000592.1:0-5518 GCF_009864975.1 Pseudonocardia sp. SID8383 | reverse complement strand
GTAGCGGCCGTCCGTGCCGAACGCCCGCCCGCCGACGATCACCGGGACACCCGCGGCCTGGCAGGCCGTGATCGTCGCGTGCGCGGTCGGCAGCCGGGTCGCGATCGACGAGGACAGCGCCACCGCGTCCGGGCCGGTCCGGTGCAGGTGGGTGACCAGGTGCGCCGCGGGGACCTGCGCGCCCAGGTAGTCGACGGTGAACCCGCGCAGCCGCAGCACCTCGGCCAGCAGCCGGGCGGGCAGCGCGTGCCACTCGCCGTCGACGCAGGCCACGGTCACCCGCCCGCGCCCTCCGCCGCGCCGCCCGCTGGTCAGCGACAGCGTGCTGATCACGCGCTCGTTGATCGCGGTCGCGGCGTGCTCCTGGGCGACGGAGAGGCGGTTGGCCGCCCACTCGAGCCCGACCCGCTGCTGCACCGCGCCGATCACCTCGAGCAGCACGGCCTCCGGCTCCAGGCCGTCCCGCAGCGCGTCGACGACGACGTCGACCGCGCTGTACTCGTCGCCGCGCAGCACCGCGCCCCAGAGCAGGTCGGTGTAGCGCCCGGCCGTCATGCGGTGTACCTGCCCCGGCCCGAACCACCCACCGCGGTGAGGTGCCGGCCGCGCGGAGCGGTGACCGCGAGGACGGCCATGTCGTCGTGGGAGTTGCGCCCCACCCACTCGGTGGCGAGCATCTGCACCCGTTCGACGACGGCCTCGGCCGGCATCCCGGCGCACTCGGCGGCCGCGCGGCGCAGGCGTTCCTCGCCGAACTGGTCGCGCCCGAGCGGGCCGCCCTGGGCCTCGGTGATGCCGTCGGTGAACATCAGGCAGGTCTCGCCGGGCCCGAGCCGGGTCTCCCAGGTCGACGAGTGGATCTCGGGCAGCGCCCCGATCAGCGTGCCGAGCGTCGCGGCCTCCTCGACGCGGCCGTCGGCGCGGATGATCAGCGGCGGCGGGTGGCCGGCGCAGGTGATCCGCAGGCGCACGTCGGCCCCGCTGCGCGACACCGACGCCAGCACCAGCGTCACGAAGCGGGCGTGGTCGTCGGAGAGCAGCGCATTGTTGAGCAGGTGCAGCAGGCGCAGGTGGTCGTCGGCCATCGGCAGCAGCGCGTGCACCGCGCTGCGGATCTTGCCGGTGAGCACGGCGGCCTCGAGGCCCTTGCCGCACACGTCCCCGAGCACGGCGAGGGTCTCGTCGGAGCCCTCCGCGCCGGGGTGGACGTCGTAGAAGTCGCCGCCGACCCGCTCGGAGTCCTGCGCGGGCCGGTAGCCGCCGGCGAACTCGACCCCGGAGACGTGCTGCAGCGACGGCGGCAGCAGGTCGCGCATCAGGGTCTCGGTGATCGAGGCCTGCTGGGCGAACATGCGGGCCGCGGACATCGCGAGACCGGACCGGGCGGCGAACTCGCGGGCGGTCGCCTCCTCACCCTCGCTGAACGGCCCGGTGTCGGCGCGGCGCAAGAGCACGATGGCGCCGGCCGGGATGCCGTGCCCCGGCAGCGGGGTGACGACGATCGAGCCGACCTCGCCGAACCCGTCCGGCGTCACCCAGGCGGGGGCGACGGCGGGGTCGATCCAGCGCGACGGCACCGGCGGGAAGCCCTGCAGGGCCTCGGCCAGGCCGGGGACCTCGTCCGGGTCGATGCGCAGTGTCCGGTGCCGGACGGGGCCGTCGGTGACGGCGTCGACGACCTGGAACTGCCCGCGGGTGCCCGGGGTCATCACGAGCGCCCCGTCGGCCAGTCTGCTCACGGCGAGCTGGGCGGTGACCTCCATGCAGCGGCCCAGGTTCAGCGAGCCCAGGAGCGCGGCCGAGGCCTCGGACAGGAAAGCGGCGCGGGCCTGCTCCAGGTGCAGCTCGTCGCGGATGGACCGGACGTCGGTGACGTCGATCAGCCACCAGGTGACCGAGCCGTCCTCGTGCTGGACGGGCTGGGCCTCCAGCGCGCGACCGTCGACGATGTCGGAGAACGCGGTGGGGACGCCGCGGTCGGCGCGACCCGCGGTGGCCAGCCACGGGGCGACCCGCGACAGCGGGTCCCCGGTACGGGCCCGGGGGAGGAGCGCGCGTGCTGCGCCGTTGGCCTGCAGCACGGTGCCGTCGGCGCCGACGGTGAGCGCGGCGCACGGCGCGTCGGCCCAGCGCCGGTCGACCACGGGCGACGCGTCCGGTAGCACGGTCGCGTCGCCGGTCGTCGGCTCCAGTTCGGTCACATCAGCTCCTGGCCCCTGGCGGGCCGGTCGTCGGCGCCCGGGGAGGCCGGGGCGCGGAACGCCCTACCGTACCGCGTACGCGACAGTCCCTCATCCGGGGCGCGCGGCGCGGGGGCGGCGATGCGTGCCCCTCACCGGTGCTCGCGGACTCGGCGCCAGCCGCCGAACCGGACGGGCAGACCGGGTGAGGCGAGGACGCTGTCCGGGGGGCCCGACGGCGGCGCGGCACCGGCCGCGGCGACCAGGTTCTCGTCGAGGTCGAGCAGCTCGGCGTGGTGGAGCGGCCAGCGCGGGTGGTCGTTGCGCCATCGGACGGTGCCCAGCGGACGCCGGGTGTGCAGTGCCCAGCGTGCGGTGAGGAAGTGCTCGAGTTCCCCGGGTGCGGCCAGCGGGGCGCCGGTGCGGACCCGGGTCCGTGCGGAGACCCCGCGCGGGCCGGGGAAGCGGCGTGTGCAGGAGTAGGCGATCTCCTCGCCCTCGGCGACCCGCCCGGACACCGTCGACGGCGACCAGTCGTAGGGCAGGGCCGCGACACCCCGCGCGGCGAGCACGGGCAGCATCCGGTCGGCGTCGAGCGAACGGAACACCACGCCCCGGCGACCCTCGTCGTCCACCGAGTACAGCCGGACGTTGGTCTCGGCGAAGCTGCCGAGCCAGGGCAGCCCGGGCAGCGGGCCGAAGCCCAGCCGCCGCATCCGGAAGTGGATGAGCCCGACCCAGGTGACGCCGTCGTGGGTGTCCGGACGGGTCCGGGGTGGCAGCAGCGGCGCCACCGCGGCGGGGTCGGCCCGCCAGTGCAGGAACACCACGTCGGCCCAGTACTGGTGCAGCAGCGGGTGCCGGACCGGGGCGGGCGGGTCCGGGGTGACCGGCTCGGGCGCGACGCCGGGCGGCACCGGTGCGGTGTCTCGGCCCGGTGCCGTGCGGCGGCCGGTCACGCCGGTGCGCCGCCGCGCTCGGTGCGGGCCTTCCACGCGTCGCGGCGCTCACCGGTGTCGCGGATGGCGTCGACCTCGGCGAGCATGCGGCGCTGCTCCTCGGTCCCGCCACCGTTCGCGACGAGCCGCTCGGTGTCGGCCAGGGAGCGGGCCGCGGCGATGTCGGCGGCGCCGGCGGGCAGCCGCTGGTCGCGGTCGTCGCCACCCTCGGCGTCGACGACGTGCTTCTGCTCCGCCGCGTAGGGGTTGTCCGACGGCAGCCGGCCGCTGAACCGCCCGTACGCGCCGAGGACCAGCATCACCAGGCCCACGAGCAGGCTGAACACGACGTTCGGCATCCGGAACGCCAGCAGGTTGTACGGCGTGCCGATGAGCAGCACGTTGACCACACCGGACAGCAGGAACAGCGCGCCGACGGTCACACTGACCGTCGAGGCGAACCGGCCGCCCCGGACGGCGGCGCCGACCAGCACCGCGCCGACGACCACCGACACGGTCGACAGCAGCAGGTTCGTGGACAGCCCCAGCACCGGCGACCCGGTGGTGGAGAAGAAGTCGAGGTTGTTCGTGAAGCCCAGCACCCCGAACACCAGGAGCATGATCCCGACGAGCAGGCTGCTGATCCGGTGCAACCCGTTCAGCCGGCGTGCGTCGGACCCGATCGATGACATGACGTCGTCCTCCGTTCGTCGAGCGAGGCACTCCGGGGATAGCCGATCGCCTTCCCGGACAAACCGCGCTGACCTGCGAAGGTGTGCCGTGTCTCGAAACCCGGATCCGGGTTGCGGATCAGACGGGACCGGGGAGCGCGACGGGCCCGGGGCCCTCGCCGCGCAGCGGCCGCGCCGAACGCGGGTCCAGCGGGTCGACGGTGCCCGCGTCGCGCAGCGTCCCGTCGCCGGGCCGGCGCAGTGAGCGGACACCGGCGTCGGCGAGGGTGACCAGCGGCACCGCGAGCAGTGCCCCGGGCACCCCGCCGACGATCAGCCCGGCGCTGATCGGCAGCACCACCGCGAGCGGGTGCAGCCGTACCGACCGGCCCAGCAACAGCGGCTGCAGGATGTAGCCCTCGACGTTCTGCACGATCAGGAGCAGGCCGATCACGAGCAGCGCGTCCACCCAGCCCCCGGAGGCGAGCGCGACGAGCACCGCCACGATCCCGGTGACGACGGCGCCGACGGTCGGGACGAACGCGCCGAAGAAGATCAGCGTGGCCAACGGGACGACCAGCGGAACCCCGATCACCCACAGGCCGACCGCCGCGGTCACCGCGTCGACGGCGGCCACGACGACCGTCGCCCGGGTGTAGCCGACCAGCGACGCGAACGCCCGCCGGCCCGCGACGTCGGCCCTCCGCCGTACGTGCTGCGGGACCGCGCCGAGGACGAACCGCCAGATACGCGCACCGTCGTGGATCAGGAAGATCAACACGAACAGCATCAGCAGGGTCTCGGCGGCCAGCTCGCCCGCGGTCCCCAGGGCGCCGATCACGTTGTTCGCCAGCGCGGCCTGGTTGCGCGCCAAGGTGTCGAGCAGCGACTGGAAGACGGCCGAGAGCTGGGTGTCGTCGAGCCGGAACGGCGGCCCGGCCAGCCGGTCCCGCAGCGCGACGACCGTCTCCCCGATGCTCGCCGACAGGCTCGGCAGCCCGTCGAGGAACGCCGCGACCGCCCACCACAGCACCCCGACCGCCACCGCCAGCCCGCCCGCGACGACGACACCCGTCGCCAGACCGCGGGGAACCAGCGGGACCCGGTTCACGATCCGGGCCACCGGTGCGAGCAGCGCGGCCAGGATCAGCGCGAGAACCACCGGCACGACCAGCACCGCGAGCTGCGCGATCAGCCACAGCACGACGGCGACGGCGGTCGCGACGAGAAGACCGCGCCAGGCCAGGCTCGACGCGATCACCAGACCCCGGGGGATCCGCGGTTCCTCGGTCACCGCGGCCTCCCGGATCGGACGGGGTCGGACTGACGGTTGCGTGACGTCACGACGGTAGTCCGCCGGGGCCGTCGGGGCCCGTCACGGGCAGGGTGAGGACGAAGGTCGCGCCGTCGTCGTCGGGTGGGCAGGTGAGGTCGCCACCGTGCGCGCGGGCCAGGCCGCGGGCGATCGCGAGGCCGAGCCCGGCGCCGCCGCTGTCCCGGTCGCGGGCGTCCTGGAGCCGGACGAGCCGGTCGAAGACGCGCTCGCGGTCGCCGTCGGCGATCGGGGTGCCGGTGTTGCGCACCGAGACCGACACGGTCCCGGCCGCCCGGTCGGTCCGGGTGACGACCTCGATCCGCCCGCCGTCGGGGGTGTGCCGGCGGGCGTTGTCCAGCAGGTTGGCGAGGATGCGCGACACCGCCTGCGGGTCGGCGCGCACCGCGGCGGGCT
>NZ_WWFY01000591.1:0-5200 GCF_009864975.1 Pseudonocardia sp. SID8383 | reverse complement strand
CGGCGGAGCCGTCACCGTCACCGCGGCGGGCTCACCGGCACACGCCGCGGTGTCGGCCCTGCCCCGGCGTGCGCCGGGGCCCGGGCCCGCCGTGGCCCTGCCCACCACCGAGCTGGCCCGCCTCCTCGACGCGGACGCACACACCGACCCCGGCACGGACGGGGACGACGAGCAGCGGGCCCTGCTCGCACGGCTGCTCGCCGCGCCCGCGCACCGTGCGCAGATCTGCGCCGTCCGGCACGACCGCTGGGGCAGCCCGTCGCGGCTGCCGGGGCACGTCGCCGTCGTCGACACGCCGCGAGGGCGCTACCGGCTGACCCGCGGGACCGGCGCGCACGGCGGACCGGAGTGGTCCACCCTCGCCCCCGCGGGCGACGGCGAGCTGCGCGACCGGTGCGCGGAGCTGTTCAGTCCAGGTCGGAGTGCTGCATGAGCTGACGGCCCGCCTCGGTGATCGACCCGGACAGCGACGGGTACACCGAGAACGTGTGGGCCAGGTCGTCCACGCCGAGCCCGTTCTGGACCGCCATCGCGATCGGCAGGATCAGCTCGCTCGCGACCGGGGCGACCACGACACCACCGATGACCACGCCGGACGCCGGGCGGCAGAACAGCTTCACGAAGCCGCGGCGCAGCCCGCGCATCTTGGCGCGCGGGTTCGTCGACAGCGGCAGCATCACGGTGCGGGCCGGGACCTCACCGGAGTCGATCGCGTTCTGGCTGATCCCGACGGTCGCGATCTCGGGGCGGGTGAACACGTTCGCCGCGACGGTCCGCAGCCGGATCGGGGACACGCCCTCGCCCAGCGCGTGCCACATCGCGATCCGGCCCTGCATGGCCGCGACCGAGGCGAGCATGAGCACCCCGGTGCAGTCGCCGGCCGCGTAGACGCCCGGCTCGGAGGTGCGCGAGACCTTGTCGACGGGGACGAACCCGCCGCGGTCGGTCTCGATGCCGATCTTCTCCAGGCCGAGGTCGGCGGTGTTCGGGATCGACCCGACGGTCATCAGGGCGTGCGAGCCCTCGACGACCCGGCCGTCGGACAGCGTGACGCGGACGCCGTCGCCGGTGTTCTCGACCGAGTCCGCGCGGGCGTGGGCGAGGATCTCGACGCCGCGCTCGGCGAAGACCTCCTCGAGCACGGCCGCGGCGTCGGCGTCCTCGTGCGGGAGGACCCGGTCACGGCTGGAGACCAGGCTGACCCGGCAGCCGAGCTCGACGTAGGCGGAGCAGAACTCCGCGCCCGTCACGCCCGACCCGATCACGATCAGGTGCTCCGGCAGCTCGTCGAGGTCGTAGAGCTGGCGCCAGTCGAGGATCCGGTCGCCGTCGGGCCGGGCGGAGTCCAGCACCCGCGGGGTGGCCCCGGTCGCGATGAGGACGACGTCGGCGACGAGCTCCTCGACCGTCCCGTCGGTGTGGGTGGCGGTCACCTCGTGCGCGGCGCGGGCCGCGGCGGGCCCGGCGAACTGCGCGGTGCCGGCGATGATCCGGACGCCCTCGTCCTCCAGCCGGGCCCGCACGTCGGCGGACTGGGCGAGAGCGAGGGACTTGACCCGCTCGTTGACCGCGGGCAGGTCGACCGCGGAGTTGCCGCGGTCCACCAGCACGCCGAGGTCCTCGGCACGGTGCAGGTCGACCCGGACGGCCGCGGAGGAGATGAAGGTCTTCGAGGGGACGCAGTCGTAGACGACGCAGGCGCCGCCCATCCCGTCCCGCTCGACGACGGTCACCTCGCTGCCGTGCTGTGCCGCGACGAGTGCGGCCTCGTACCCGGCCGGTCCGCCGCCCATGATGACGATGCGGGTCACGGGAGATCCCCCTGGAGAAGTCGGTGGTGGTGGACCGGCAGGCGGTCCCGCCCGCCGGCGTCGACGGGGCTCACAGTACGCGTGTCCCATCATTACGACCGGGCGGGTCGAGGCCCCGCCGGGCTCCCCATTACCCTGCATGCGTGCCGCTGTATGCCGCGTACGGGTCGAACATGGACCCCGAGCAGATGAAGGAGCGCGCCCCGCACTCGCCGATGGCCGGGACCGGGTGGCTCCAGGGCTGGCGGCTGACGTTCGGCGGCGAGGACTACACCTGGGAGGGCGCGCTCTCCACCGTGGTGGAGGAGCCGGGCTCGCAGGTGTTCGTCGTGCTCTACGACGTCCCCGAGCACGACGAACGCCAGCTCGACCGCTGGGAGGGCGGCGAGCTGGGCATGCACAAGAAGCTGCGGCTGCGCGTCGCCACCCTCGACGGCAGCGTCCTCGCGTTCATCTACGTGCTGAACGCCTACGAGGGCGGGGACCCGTCGGCCCGCTACCTGGGCGTCATCGCCGACGCCGCGGAGACCGCGGGCGCCCCGGACGACTACGTCAACGAGCTGCGCAGCAGGCCCAGCCGCAAGTCCTCCCCCGGCAACCAGTCCTGACCGGCCGCACCGGCTGACGACGACGGCCCGGCCCCCCTCGCGGGGGCCGGGCCGTCGTCGTTCACCGCGGGAGACGGTGGTTCAGGAGGCCGCCTGCGCCAGCGCGGACAGCGCGGCCTGCACCAGCACCCGCGACCCGAACGGCAGGGCCCGCTCGTCGAGGTCGAAGGTCGGCTGGTGGATGTCCCGCTGCTTGCCGGTGCCCGGCCACACCCCGAGCCGCGCCATGGCGCCCGCGGAGTGCTCCAGGTACCAGGCGAAGTCCTCGCCGCCCGAGGACTGCTCGGTGGAGGCGTCGGCGGCCTCGCCACCGACGGTCACCGCGGCGTCGCGCAGCATCCCGGTGGACACCGCGTCGTTGACGACCGGCGGGACACCACGGACGTGGTCGAGCACGTAGCCGACACCGGTCGGGGCCAGCACGGACGCGACGAGCGCCCGCAGCTTCTCCTCGAGCTCGGTCCAGGTGGCGTGGTCGGCGGTGCGGAGGGTGCCGCGCAGCAGGCCGGACTGCGGGATCGCGTTCGCCGCGTCCCCGGCGTGCACCGCACCCCAGGTCAGGACGGTGCCCGAGCGCGGGTCGACGTGGCGGGTCAGCAGCAGCGGCACCTGGGTGGCCAGCAGCCCGAGCGCCTGCACGAGGTCGGCGGTCAGGTGCGGGCGCGAGGTGTGCCCGCCCGGGGAGGTCAGCCGGACCTCGATGAGGTCGCAGGCCGAGGTGATCGGCCCGACCCGGGTGCCGAGCCGTCCGACCTCCAGGCGCGGGTCGCAGTGCAGTGCGAAGATCCGCTGCACGCCCTCCATCACGCCCTGCTCGACGGCGTCGAGCGCACCGCCCGGCTGCACCTCCTCGGCCGGCTGGAACACCAGCCGGACCCGGCCGGGCAGCGACGGCGCGGACTGCAGCGCCAGTGCCGCGCCGAGCAGCATCGCGGTGTGCGCGTCGCGCCCGCAGGCGTGCATGACGCCGGGCACCTCGGAGGCGAACGGGAGACCGGTCTGCTCCTGCAGGGGCAGCGCGTCCATGTCCGCGCGCAGGGCGACCAGCGGCTCGCCGTGCCCCACCTCGCAGACGACACCGGTGCCGCCGCGCAGCGTGCGCGGCTCCAGACCGGCCCGCAGCAGGGTCTCCGAGACCCGCGCGGTCGTGAGGTGCTCGCGACGGGCCAGCTCGGGCTGGGCGTGGATCGCGCGGCGCCAGCCGACGATCTCGCCCTTGTGCGCCCGCATCCACGACTCCAGCCAGGCCGGACCCGTGCCGGAGCCGAGATCGTCGACCGCGGGATCGGTGATCTCCGGGAGCTCGGTGCGGGTCTGCAGCGCAGTCACCTTGTCCTCCTCGTACTGGCCCTCGGTGGGAACGGCCCGCATGCCCGCGGTCGACGCGGACGGCGTTCGGTCGTCTCCCACCACCCATGATGGTGCTCACCCGTCCGGCGGTGTTCCAGTCGAAATCGTCCGTTCCCGTCTCGGGGCGGCAAGGGGTCGGCGAGCTGCTGCCAGCGGGTTCACTGCTCCAGGTGAACGGCCGCGTGCGACCGCTCCTCCCGTCGGCGAACGGCCATCCTCGCCGTTCACCGGCGGTTCGGACGCCCCCCGCGGGGAACTCCCGGGACGACGACACCGGCCCGCGGCCGGAACGCCACCGGACCGTGACCGTCCGCACGCCCGGCCCGCCTCGGCGGCCGTCCGGCGTCCCGGAACGACCAGCTTCGTGACGCACCGTCATCACTGCGCACCGCCGGTGACGACCTCGGCCGGGAACGGTGTGCGGGGACGGGCCGCGCGGGCACGATGGAACAATCGGCGGCGTGTCCGTTCCCGAGGGCGAGGTCCAGCGCCGACAGTTCGCCGGGCGGTACCGCGTCGACGGTCCGCTCGGGAGCGGCGCGATGGGCACCGTCTGGTCGGGTTTCGACGAGGTACTGCACCGCCGCGTCGCGCTCAAGGAGCTGAAGATCCCCGACGGCATCCCGGCCGGGGAGAAGCTGGAGCTGCGGGAACGCATCATGCGGGAGGCCCGGGCACTGGCCGGGTTGTCGCACCCCAACGTCGTGACCGTCTTCGACGTGCTCGACTCCGGCGGCGACGAGCCGCTGGTGGTCATGGAGCTGGTGCCGTCGAAGAACCTGGCCGCGGCGATCACCGAGCTGGGCAGGCTCGACGCCGCGCAGGCCGGCGTCGTCGGGCACGGCACCGCGGCGGCGCTGCGGGCCGCCCACCGGGCCGGGATCACCCACCGCGACGTGAAGCCCGGCAACGTCCTGATCTCCGACGACGGCCGGATCAAGCTCACCGACTTCGGCATCGCCCGCAACGAGTCCGACGCGCCGATGACCTCCGCGGGCCTCGTGCTCGGCTCCCCCGCCTACATCGCGCCCGAGGTCGCCGCGGGCCAGCCGGTCACGCCGGCCGCGGACCTGTGGGGCCTCGGCGCGACGCTCTGGGCCGCCGTCGAGGGCCGCCCGCCCTACGACGTCGACGGTGACCCGGTCCGCACCATCACCGAGGTCGTCGACGGTCCCGTCCCCGCGCCGACGGTCACCGGCCCACTCGCCGAGGTCATCGCCGGGCTGATGGTCAAGGAGCCGTCGGGCCGGATGCCGCTCGACGAGGTCCGAGCCCGGCTGCGCCCGCTGCTCGCCGACCCGGACGACCCGATCTTCCCCGGCTCCCCGGACGTGCCGACCGTGATGGCGCGGGTGCCCGCACCGACCGGCGCGGCCTCGGCACCGGCACCGGCACCGGCACCGCCGCGGGTTGCCGCACCGCCCCCGCGCG
>NZ_WWFY01000590.1:0-9258 GCF_009864975.1 Pseudonocardia sp. SID8383 | reverse complement strand
GGCGCGGATCGACGCCCCGGACCCGGCGATCGCCGAGCGCGCGGTGCGCGAGGCGGTCGCCGGCGGGGCCCGGCTCGTCGTCCTGCCGGAGCTCACCGTCTGCGGGTACGCCTTCGCCGACGCCGCGGAGGCGCGGTCCGCCGCCGAACCCGCCGACGGTCCCACCGTCGCCCGCTTCGCGGCCCTGTCGGCGGAGCTGCGCTGCGTCGTCGTCGCCGGGTTCGCCGAGCTCGGGGCCGACGGCCGCGTGTACAACAGCGCCGCCGTCGTCGAGAACGGGGTGCGCCGCGCGGTCTACCGCAAGGCGCACCTCTGGGACCGGGAGAAGGAGCTGTTCACCCCCGGCCAGGCGCCACCTCCGGTGGTCGCGACCGCTGCCGGCCGGATCGCCCCGATGGTCTGCTACGACCTGGAGTTCCCCGAGTGGGTGCGCCGGGTCGCGCAGGGCGGCGCCGAGATCGTCGCCGCCCCGGTGAACTGGCCGTGGCGCCCGACCCCCACCGGGCAGGACCCGCTGGAAGTCGCGAAGGTCCGGGCCGTCGCCGGGGCCTACCGGGTGCACATCGTGGTTGCGGACCGCTGCGGCACCGAGCGCGGGGTCGCCTGGTTCGGCGCGCCGGTGATCGCCGACGCCGACGGGAACCTGCTCGCCGGCCCCGGCGGTCCGCCGCCGGGGGAGCCCGGCGTGCTGCTGGCCACGCTCGACCCGGCCGCCGCCCGCGACAAGCGCCTCTCGCCGCACAACCACGTCCTGCACGACCGCAGGCCCGAGCTCTACCGCGAGACCGACACCGACTCCGACACCGAAGGAGCACCACCATGGCCGGCGTGACCTACGACGCGGTGACCCGCCGCTATCCGGGGTCCCCCCGGGCCGCGGTGGACGCACTCGACCTCGAGATCGCCGACGGCGAGTTCCTCGTCCTGGTCGGGCCGTCCGGCTGCGGCAAGACCACCTCGCTGCGGATGCTCGCGGGGCTCGAGGGCGTCGACGACGGCCACATCCGCATCGGCGATCGCGACGTCACCGGTGTCGCGCCCAAGGAACGCGACATCGCGATGGTGTTCCAGAACTATGCGCTCTACCCGCACATGACCGTCGCCGACAACATGGGCTTCGCGCTCAAGATGGCAGGCGTCCCGAAAGCCGAGATCACCGGCCGGGTCGCCGAGGCCGCCCGGATCCTCGATCTCGAGCAGTACCTCGGGCGACGCCCGAAGGCGCTGTCGGGCGGGCAGCGCCAGCGGGTCGCGATGGGGCGCGCGATCGTCCGCCAGCCGCAGGTCTTCCTGATGGACGAGCCCCTGTCCAACCTCGACGCCAAGCTGCGGGTGCAGACCCGCACCCAGATCGCGTCGCTGCAGCGCCGGCTCGGCGTCACCACCGTCTACGTCACCCACGACCAGGTCGAGGCCATGACGATGGGGGACCGGGTCGCCGTGCTCCGCGACGGCGTGCTGCAGCAGTGCGCCGCCCCCGGCGAGCTCTACCAGCGGCCCGCGAACGCCTTCGTCGCCGGCTTCATCGGCTCGCCGGCGATGAACCTGCTGAGCCTGCCGGTGACCGCCGACGGCGTCCGGCTGGGCGGCGTCGACGTCGCCGTGCCGCGCGGGGCGGGGGACGCGGTCACCCTCGGGGTCCGCCCCGAGGACCTGCACCTCGCCGACGACGGCATCCCGCTGGAGATCGACCTGGTCGAGGAGCTCGGCGCGGACGCCTACGTCTACGGGCGCACCCGCGTCGACGGCGTCGAACACCCGATGGTCGCCCGGGTGGACGGGCGCCGGCCCCCGGCGCGGGGCACCGGGGTGCACCTGGCACCGGACCCGGCGCGTACCCACCTGTTCGCCGCGGACGGCGCCCGGCTGGGCTGACGGCCCGGGCGCCGCCGCCCGGGTCCTCGGTCCCGGCCCCCGGTGGCGCCCACCCGCCGGTCCCAGCCGGTGCGGACGCCGTCGTCGACGGGGCGGATCGCGAGCGAGACCGCGACGAACGCGACCAGCCCGGATGCTGCTCGCCCTGCTCGACCACGAGCGGCTCGGCGGGTTCGCCGTCGCCGTCCTCGGCCCGTTCGACGCCGACCCGCGCGGCCCCGAGCTGTTGCGCGCGGTGGCGGCGTTCGTCGAGCACAACGGCCACTGGGAGGCGACGGCGACCGCGCTGGGCGTGCACCGGCACACCGGGCGGAACCGGATCACCGCGGCCGAGCAGGTCAGTGGACGACGCCTGTCCGCGGCCCAGGACCGCCACGAGCTGTGGCTCGCCCTGCAGGCCCGTGACCTCGGCCGCGCCGGTAGGGACGGGGTCTCCCCGGGCGGGAACGGCGCCGATCGGCTCTGATGGCGGGGTGCCTACCGCCGGATCCCCCGTCCTGGACCGCTTCGACGGCTGGATCTGCGGGCTGGGCACGACCTCGGGCAGACGGATCGTGGTCGGCCACTGGCCGGACACCCCGCTGGGGTCGTTCACCGACGTCATGACGGAGTCCGCCGACGGGCACCGCACCCTGCTCGCCCCGACCGGGGAGGTCGCGGAGTTCGTCTCGGCCACCTACACCTTCGACGAGGTCCGGATCGTCCCGGTGACCCACACCGCCCACGACGACCGGCGCCGGGTCGTCGCCGGGCCGCTGCAGGTCGGCTGGCGGGTCGGTGGTCGCCCGCCGCTGGGCCGGCTCCTGCGTGCGGTCCCCGGTGCGCTCGCCGTGCACCCGTGGTGGCTGCGGGCGATCGACCCGATCGCCCGCCGGGTGATGCCCGGGGTGCGGACCGTCGGCACTGCGGGCAACGGCCGTCGCGAGTACTACGGGGCCCGCGACCTGCACCGCGTCGCCGCCGCCTCGGCCCGCTGGGACGACGGCGACTGCGGCGGGCTGGCCCCGGTCGTCCCGCCGGTCCGGTTCGGCTTCGGCTCGGCCCCCGCCACACCGTCGCACGTGCGGATCACCACCCTGGTCGAGCGCTCCTTGACGTGACCCGGTGGCGCCACCGATGGTGACTCACGACAACCGAAGACGGCGAGCGGAACCCCAGGAAGCCGGTGCGAGTCCGGCGCGGTCCCGCCACTGTGACCCCTCGCCCCGGCGAGGGGGAGCCAGACACTGCGCCCGTTCGCCGCGCCACCCCACCCGGGACGAGGATCCCGAGGAAGGTACGTCGATGACGCGCGCCCACACCGCCCCCGGAGCCGTCCGGTGATCCTGCTGCTGTCCACCTCGGACACCGATCTCCTCTCGGCCCGGTCCTCGGGCGCGGACTACCGCCTCGCGAACCCGAACCGGGTCACCCACGACGAGCTGGCGGAGATGGCCGACGCGGCCGACGTCGTCGTCGTCCGCGTCCTCGGCGGGTACCGCTACTTCGAGGAGGGGCTGGACCTGCTGCGGGCCCGCGCGACGCCGCTGGTCTGCCTGGGCGGGGAGATGGCCCCGGACGCGGAGATGATGGAGCTGTCCTCGGTCCCCGCGGGCGTCGCGGCAGAGGCCCACACCTACCTCGCGCAGGGCGGCACGGAGAACCTGGCGCAGCTGCACGCGTTCCTGTCCGACACCGTGCTGCTCACCGGCGAGGGGTTCGCGCCGCCGGTGGAGCTGCCCGAGTGGGGCGAGCTGTCCCTGCCCGACACGGAGGTCGACGGGCCGACGGTGGCGGTGCTGTTCTACCGCGCCCAGTTCCTGGCCGGGAACACCCGCTACATCGAGGCGCTCTGCGAGCAGATCGCGGCGAAGGGCGCCCGCGCGCTGCCGATCTGGTGCGCGTCGCTGCGCCAGGCCCCGGCCGCGCTGCTGGAGCGGCTGCGCGAGGCCGACGCCATGGTCGTCACCGTGCTCGCCGCGGGCGGCACCAAGCCCGCAGGCGCGCAGGCCGGCGGCGAGGACGAGGAGTGGGACGTCACCGAGCTGGCCGCGCTCGACGTCCCGATCCTGCAGGGCCTGTGCCTGACCAGCTCCCGCGCCACCTGGGAGGCCAACGACGACGGGATGTCCCCGCTCGACGTCGCCACCCAGGTCGCCGTGCCGGAGTTCGACGGCCGGCTGATCACCGTCCCGTTCTCGTTCAAGGAGACCGACGCCGACGGCCTGTCGGTCTACGTCCCCGACGACGAGCGGGCCGCCCGGGTCGCCGGGATCGCGGTGAAGCACGCGACGCTGCGCCGCGTCCCGAACGCGGACAAGAAGATCGTGCTGATGCTGTCGGCGTACCCGACCAAGCACGCGCGGATCGGCAACGCGGTCGGGCTGGACACCCCGGCGTCCACGGTGGCGCTGCTGCGGACGATGGCCGCGGCGGGCTACGCGGTCGCCACCGAGGGCGAGGCGGCGTTCCCGGGCGTCGAGGCCGGCGACGGCGACGCGCTCATGCACGCCCTGATCGAGGCCGGCGGGCAGGACCCTGACTGGCTGACCGAGGAGAAGCTGGCCGGCAACCCGGTCCGGATCTCCGCCGCGACGTACCGCAGCTGGTTCGACACGCTGCCCGAGGACTTCCGGTCCGGCGTCGAGGAGCACTGGGGCGAGGCGCCGGGCGAGCACTACGTCGACCGCTCGCAGAACCCGGACGGCGACATCGTCGTCGCGGCACTGCGCCGCGGCAACGTCACGCTGATCGTGCAGCCGCCCCGCGGGTTCGGGGAGAACCCGGTCGCGATCTACCACGACCCGGACCTGCCGCCGTCGCACCACTACCTGGGCGCCTACCGCTGGCTGGCCGCGCCCGAGTCCGAGGGCGGGTTCGGCGCGCACGCGATCGTGCACATCGGCAAGCACGGCAACCTGGAGTGGCTGCCCGGCAAGACGCTGGGCATGTCGGCCTCCTGCGGCACCGACGCCGTCCTCGGCGACCTGCCGCTGGTCTACCCGTTCCTCGTCAACGACCCGGGGGAGGGCACCCAGGCCAAGCGCCGGGCGCACGCCACCCTGGTCGACCACCTCATCCCGCCGATGGCGCGCGCCGAGTCCTACGGCGACATCGCCCGGCTGGAGCAGCTGCTCGACGAGCACGCGAACATCTCCGCGCTCGACCCGGCGAAGCTGCCCGCGATCCGCCAGCAGATCTGGACGCTGATGACCGCGGCCCAGATGCACCAGGACCTCGGGCTGGAGCAGCGCCCCGACGAGGACGTCTTCGACGACATGCTGATGCACGTCGACGGCTGGCTCTGCGAGATCAAGGACGTCCAGATCCGCGACGGCCTGCACGTGCTCGCCCAGGCACCGGCCGGGGAGCAGCGCGTCGACCTGGTGCTCGCGGTGCTGCGCGCCCGGCAGATGTGGGGCGGCGAGCAGTCCGTGCCGGGTCTGCGCCAGGCGCTCGGCCTGGTCGAGGACGGCTCGGAGTCGAACACCCGCACCGACGCCGTCGAGACCGTCGCCCGTGCCCTGTGCTCGGCGATGGAGACCTGCTCCTGGGACCCCGCCGCCGTCCCCGCGGTGGTCGCCGAGCACCTGGCCCCCGTCCCCGGTGGCCCCCAGGGGAACTCTCGTAGCGCTCTAGGCCACGAGAGTTCCCCTGGGGGCACCGGTGGGGGGCTCCCGGGCGTCGACGTGGACGCGGTCACGGCGGTGCTGCGCTTCGCCGCCGACGAGGTCGTGCCCCGGCTCGACGCCACCGCGCACGAGCTGGACCGGGTGCTGCACGCCCTCGACGGCGGCTTCATCCCGGCCGGCCCGTCCGGCTCGCCGCTGCGCGGACTGGTCAACGTGCTCCCGACCGGGCGGAACTTCTACTCCGTCGACCCCAAGGCGGTCCCGTCGAAGCTGGCCTGGGAGACCGGGCAGGCGATGGCCGAGTCGCTGGTCGAGCGCTACCGGGCCGACCACGGCGAGTACCCGCGCAGCGTCGGCCTCTCGGTGTGGGGGACCAGCGCGATGCGGACCTCCGGCGACGACGTCGCCGAGGTGTTCGCCCTGCTCGGCGTCCGCCCGGTGTGGGACGACGCGAGCCGTCGCGTGCGCAGCCTGGAGGTCATCGACCTCGCGGAGCTCGGCCGCCCGCGCGTCGACGTCACGGTTCGGATCTCCGGGTTCTTCCGCGACGCGTTCCCGCACGTCCTGGCCCTGCTCGACGACGCGGTGAAGCTGGTCTCCGAGCTCGACGAGACCCCGGAGCAGAACTACGTCCGCGCCCATGTCGAGGCCGACCGCGAGCGCACCGGCGACGACCGTCGCGCCCGTACCCGGATCTTCGGCTCCGCGCCGGGCACCTACGGTGCCGGGCTGCTGCAGCTCGTCGACTCCCGTGACTGGCGCGGCGACGCCGACCTCGCCGAGGTCTACTCCACCTGGGGCGGCTACGCCTACGGCCGCGGCCTCGACGGCGTCCCCGCACGGGACGACATGGAGAACGCCTACCGGCGGATCGCGGTGGCGGCGAAGAACATCGACACCCGCGAGCACGACATCGCCGACTCCGACGACTACTACCAGTACCACGGCGGCATGGTCGCCACGGTGCGCGCGCTGACCGGCACCGCGCCGGCCGCCTACGTCGGGGACTCGACCCGTCCGGAGGCGGTGCGTACCCGCAGCCTGCACGAGGAGACCGCCCGGGTCTTCCGTGCCCGCGTGGTCAACCCGCGCTGGATCGCCGCGATGCGGCGGCACGGCTACAAGGGCGCGTTCGAGATGGCCGCGACCGTCGACTACCTGTTCGGCTGGGACGCCACCACCGGCGTCATCGCGGACTGGCAGTACGAGACGCTGACCGCCGAGTACGTGCTGGACCCGGACAACCGGAAGTTCCTCGCCGAGTCGAACCCGTGGGCGCTGCACGGCATGGCCGAGCGGCTGCTGGAGGCCGTCGACCGTGGTCTCTGGGAGAGCCCGGAGTCCGCGACGCTGGACGCACTGCGCCAGGCCTACCTGGAGTCCGAGGGCGACATCGAGGGCGACGGCTGAGCCGCGGGACCCTCCGGCCTTGACACCGATGGTTTCCCAGGAACATATTTCCTGGGAAACCATCGGTCGACCGTCGCGAGCCCCGGAGGACCCCGTGCCCGACCCCGAGCCCACCGCCCGGCCCCGCTACGGCCGCGACGAGCCCTACGAGGTCTTCGAGATCGACGACCTCACGCTCGACTGCGGGCGGACGCTGCGCCCGGCCCGGATCGCCTACCGCACCTACGGAGAGCTGAACGCGGCGAAGGACAACGCGATCGTCTACCCGACCTGGTACTCCGGGCGGCACTGGGACAACGAGTGGCTGATCGGTGAGGGGATGGCGCTCGACCCGGACCGCTGGTTCGTCATCGTGCCGAACATGCTGGGCAACGGGCTGTCCACGTCGCCGTCGAACGCCCCGGTGCCGCACGACGGCCCGTCGTTCCCACCGATCCGGGTGCGCGACAACGTCGAGGCCCAGTACAGGCTCGTCACCGAACGCTTCGGGATCAGCACGCTTCCGCTGGTGCTCGGGTGGTCGATGGGTGCGGGCCAGACCTACCAGTGGGCGGTCAGCCACCCCGAGATGGTGCAGCGCATCCTGCCGTTCTGCGGATCGCCGCGGACCGCGCCGCACAACCAGGTGTTCCTCGACTCGCTGCGTGCCGCGCTCCAGGCCGCGGTCGGGTTCGACGGCGGCCGCTACACGGTCCCGCCGGCGCAGGGGCTGCGCGCGTTCGCCCGGATCTACGCCGGCTGGGGCTTCTCCCAGGCGTTCTACCGGGACGAGGAGTGGCGCCGGCTGGGCAACACCTCGCTCGAGGACTTCGTCGTCGACTTCTGGGAGGGCTTCTTCCTCGACGGTCGGGACCCGAACAACCTGCTGACCATGCTCGACACCTGGTGGCACGGCGACGTCGGCGCGACCCCGGGCGCCGGCTCGACCGAGGAGGCGCTGGCCTCGATCCGGGCGACGGCGATCGTCATGCCCGCGGAGAAGGACCTGTACTTCCCGCCCGAGGACGAGGCCTGGGCGGTGTCGCACATGCGGGCCGGCACCGAGCTGCGGGTGATCCCCGGGGTGTGGGGCCACTTCGCCGGCGGCGGGAAGAACCCGGTCGACACGGCCTTCATCGACGCCGCCGTGGCCGAGCTGCTCGCCCGCCCGTCCGGGATCTGAGGCTCAGCGCCCCGGTACCCGCGTCCGCGACGCGGCCGGCGCACCGGCGACCGCGGGCACCGCGACCACGACCGGCAGCGCGACGGCCGGTGACGCCGGCGCCACCAGCAGCGCGCCGCCCAGGCCGACGAGCGCCGCCGTCGCCGGCTGGTCGAGGAGCTGGGCCGCCGAGGAGTGCGGGCCGACGTCGTGGGTGTCGGAGTGGGCGAGGGTCAGGTAGGCGATCGCGGAGAACGCCCCACCCATCCCGAGCCCCGACACGCCCCCGGACCCGACGGCGAGCCGGCCCGGCAGCAGCCCCGCACTGAACCCCGGTGCAGGTCAAGTCGATTCAGTGACCACCTGTCGTGATCAACAACCACGCTCCGTGTTTCCGGCTCGCGCAGTCGGGTACACCGCGTTATGACCGACATCACAACGATCATCGTCGTCGCCGTGGTGGTGATCGTCGTCGCCGTACTCGCCGTGGTCGCCGCGACGATGCTGCGCCGTCGTCGCTCCGCCGAGCTCCGCGACCAGTTCGGACCCGAGTACGAGCGCACCGTGCGCGACGCGGACGACCCCCGCGACGCGGAGAAGGAGCTCGCGCAGCGCCGCAAGCGCCACGACGCGCTGACCTTGCGATCCCTCGACCCGCAGGAGCGCGACGGCTACCGCCGCCGGTGGCAGCAGGTGCAGGAGGGGTTCGTCGACGATCCGTCGCGGGCGGTGCACGACGCCGACGCGCTCGTCGCCGACGTCATGGCGGCCCGCGGGTACCCCGCCGAGGACGTCGACCGCCGGGAGGAGGACCTGTCCGTCGCCTACCCGGTCGTCACGCAGCGCTACCGCGAGGCACGGGCCATCTCCCGTGAGCACTCCGCCGGGCGAGCCGGGACCGAGGACCTCCGGCACGCGGTGACGAGCTACCGCGCACTGATCGACGCGCTGCTCGACGACGGCGACGGCACCGGTTCCGGTGGCCGTCCCGAGAACGACGGCCGCCACCGCCAGGGCGGACCGGACCAGGACACCCGACGGGAGACCACGGCATGAGCGAGCACCAGGGCAGCAGCAAGGCGGCCCGACTGGCCGACTCGATCAAGGACGCGTTCACCGGCCGCAGCGAGGACGAGCGTGACGCCGGCTGGGAGCGCCGCGAGGCGGCGGGCACCGCCGAGCAGGACGCGGGCGTCCCGGGCCGGCGCCACGGTGACCCGG
>NZ_WWFY01000589.1:0-7380 GCF_009864975.1 Pseudonocardia sp. SID8383 | reverse complement strand
TCCGGGCCGGGGCGGCACGCGGCACGCCACGCCGGCCCCGCCGCCGTCCGCGCCGCCCTGCTCGCCGCCCTGGCCCCCTTCGTGCACGGGGACGGCTACCGCCTCACCGACACCGTCCGGGTCCTGGACGCCGCACCGCCCGGGCGCTGATCCGCTCCCCGCCGGCGACCACAGTGGACGCGGACGGGCCGCGCCCCGGGTGGAGGGCGCGGCCCGTGTCGTGGTGGTGCGGTGTCAGTGCCCGGCGGCCGCGGCGGGTGCCGTGTCGCCGTAGCGGATCTTCAACAGGCCCTTGCAGTACTCCCCGTTGGTCTCGATCCCGACCCGCTGCAACCGCGCGCGACGCAGGTGCAGCGGGACCTGCTCGACGGTCACCGCGGTGCCGTCGGAGTGGACCAGCAGCGGTGCGTCGTCGCCGGCGGGCAGGCCGATCGCCCTGCGGCGGGTCCGCATCCGGGTCAGCTCCTCGGTGTCGGCCTCGGTCCCGACCAGCTCGCCGAGCGTCAGCCCGGCCAGCTTGTCGGGTCCCCGGCCGGCGTCGACGAGCGGGCGGGCCACCCGGTCCTGGCCGGCCAGCGCGGCCTTGGCCAGGAACGTGTGCCGCAGCTCGTCGAGCTCGGCCGCGGCCTGCCCGTTGATCGAGCCCTCGAAGGACTTGACGAACCCGGCGTGCGCCGCGACCCCACCGTTGATCTCGTCGGAGGCGTGGTGGTCGGCCAGCGTCACCTCCGCCCTCGTCACTCCCGGTACCGCGGTCACCGCGTCGTAGGCGTCGGCGACCATCAGGAACGAGAAGTTCGGAGCGCAGAAGAACGTCGGCAGCCGGAGCCCGACGACGACCTCACCGGCGGGCGAGACCGACCACGACTCGACGAAGTCGAGCTCGGTGATCGGCTCGTCCAGCTCCGGGTCGAGCACCGTCCCCAGCGCTGACCACACGGCCTGCCGGAGCGGGCTCTCAGCAGGCCGCGGGGTCACGCCTGCGCCCCCGCCTTGTTGTCGACGAGCTCCTCACCCGGGGCCATGGCCTCGTCGGCCGTGGTGTCGGGCAGCCGGCAGTCGGCCGGGACCTCGAGGTCGTAGAGCTTCGCCGCGTTGAGGCCGAGGATCTTCTTCTTCGACGCGGTGGTGAGACGCGGGTAGTCGGCGAACTGGTCGTCGTCGGGCATCTGCCAGTCGACCAGGCCCTCGACCTGCCACTTCGGCGTCCAGATGTTGTAGTCGCTGCCGAAGGTCATCTTGTCCTCGCCGACCCAGAACAGCAGCTCGCCCATCACCTTGGCGAAGAACTTCGGGCGGGCGTGCATCAGGCCGCCGACGACGACCGACAGGCCGGCGTAGACGTTGGGCTCCTGCACCGCCATGAAGCAGAAGTCCTCGATGCGCGGCAGGCCGACGTGCTCGACGATGAAGTTCAGGCCCTGGAAGTCGGTGGCCGCGTGGTCGACGTCGGCGACGTCGAACGCGTCCTTGTCCAGCGGCCAGATCGTCGGGCCCTTGTGGACGTGGACGTTCTTGATGCCCAGCTCCTGGGCCCGCTCCAGGAAGCGGTAGCACTCCGGGTCGGTGAGCTTGAAGCCGCGGGAGCTGCCGTTCCACTCCGCGGTGTAGAGCTTCACGCCCTTGTGCTTGTACTTCGCGCAGTCCGCCTCGAACTGCTTCATGCCCTCGTCGCCGTCACGCGGGTCGAAGCGCCCGTTGACGATGATCCGGTCGCCCCACTTCTCCAGCAGCGCCGCGTTCTGGTCGGCGGTGTTGAAGCCGTTCTTGTACCACTCCTTGAGGTAGGTCGACTGGAAGATCGAGTAGTCGACGTGGCCCTCGATGAAGACGTCGCGCTCGAAGTCGTCCTGCGAGACCTTGAGGTAGTGCTCCCAGTCCCAGTGGGTCTCGGGCGGGCCGAGCTGGTGGTAGCCGTAGAAGCAGTCGATCCAGCCCTTGGCGTACTGCTCGCGACCCTCGACCCAGTTCTCCCGGGAGGCGTCCCAGAAGTGGCTGTGGGAGTCGACGATGAAGTACTTCTCGCCGTCCTTCTCGTACATGTGGTTCCTCCTGCGTCAGCAGCTCTGCTGATCGGTGGTGGGTCAGGGAAAGAACGTTCGTCCTGTACGTACGTATGACTGGGTCACGGAACGAGGATCGCCCGGCCGCGGACCTTGCCCGCGTCCAGGTCGTGCAGGGCCTCCAGCGCCTGGTCGAGCTTGTACTGGACGGTGTGCAGCGTGACCTTCCCGGCCTGGGCCAGGACCATGAGCTCGGCGAGGTCGTTGTAGGTGCCGACGATGTTGCCGATGATGTTCTTCTCGCCGGCGACGAAGTCCAGGGTGGGGGCGGAGAGGTTGCCGCCGTAGCCGAGGACGAAGTTGTAGCCGGCCGGGCCGGTCATCGCCCAGGCGTCGTTCTCCGCGCCCTGCTCGGCGACGAAGTCGAAGACCACCGTGGCGCCGCCGCCGGTGAGCTCCTGGACGGCCTCGACCTGGTTCCCGTCGGCGACGACGGTCTCCTCCGCGCCGATCTGCTTCGCCAGCTCGAGCGCGTCCGGGTTCTTGTCGACGACGATGATCTTGGTGGCGGTGAGCGCGGCGAGCGCCTGGATGCCGATGTGACCGAGCCCGCCCGCGCCCTGCACGACCGCGGTGGTGCCCGGATACAGGAACGGCACCGCCTTGCGGACCGCGTGGTAGGCGGTGATGCCCGCATCGGCGAGTGCGGCGACGTCGGCCGGGTTGGTGTCCGGGTTCAGCTTCACGCAGGACCGCGCGGTGGTGCGCAGGTACTCGGCCATGCCGCCGTCGTTGTTCGACAGGCCGGGGAAGAACGCGTCCCCGGTGCACTGCATGTCGCGCCCGTAGCGGCACATGGTGCACAGCCCGCACGACGGCTGCGGGTGCAGGATGACGGTGTCGCCGACCGCGACGTTCGTGACGCCGTCGCCGACCGCGTGCACCCAGCCCGCGTTCTCGTGGCCGATCACGTACGGCAGGTCGGGGTTCTGGATGTCGGCCCAGTCCCCGTCGATGATGTGGAGGTCGGTGCGGCACACGCCGGCACCGCCGATCTTGACGATGACGTCGAGCGGACCCTGGATCGTCGGTTCCGGGATGTCGTCGATCCGGGGGTCCTGCTTGTACGCGTGCACCCGCACGGCCTTCACTGGCGGTACCTCCGAGCCTCGGACGCGCGGCGTTGCGCATCGTGGTGGTGGGACTTGGTGTGCCTGCTGTCACACCGATCTCAACCCCGTTGTGCACGACGGACAAGGGGGTTCGTTCTCGCACAGCGATAATCGTGAGGAACCGGGCGTCGCTTTCCTATGATGTTACCGGCGAGTAGGGTCGGGTCATGGCTGATGACGCGAGCTGGGTGGCCGACGCGATGACGCAGGCGGTGCCGTGGGTGGGCACCGCCGGGATCACCTTCGGGTCGATCACGACCGACCGGGTCGAGGCGTTCCTCCCCGACCGGTCCGACCAGCACAACCACGTCGGCGGGCCGCACGCCGCGGTCATGTTCGGACTGGGCGAGACCGCCTCCGGCGCGGTCGGCCTGGCCGCGTTCGCCTCGGCCGGGGACCGGGCCGTGCCGCTGGTCGTCCGGTCCGAGATCCGCTACCTCAAGTCCGCCAAGGGCGACCTCCGCGCCGAGGCGGTGCTGACCCGTCCGGCCGGTGAGGTGCTCGCCGAGCTCGACGCCGGGACGCGCCCGGAGTTCGCCGTCGACGTCACCATCACCGACGCCCAGGGTGCGCAGACCGGGGCCATGACGATCGTCTGGACGCTCAAGCCGAACAGGCGGTGAGCGGCCGTCCGGCCTAGCGTGGCCGGCATGGACGTGGTGATCGCCGGAGGACACGGACAGATCGCGCTGCGACTGTCCACGCTGCTCACGGGGCAGGGACACACGGTGCGCTCGATCGTGCGCAACCCCGACCACACCGACGACGTGGCGGCCACCGGGGCGAGCCCGGTCGTGGCGGACCTGGAGAAGATCTCCGCGACGGACCTCGCGGGGCACCTGACCGGCGCCGACGCCGTCGTCTTCGCGGCGGGCGCCGGGCCGGGCAGCGGGGTGGAGCGCAAGGAGACCGTCGACCGCGACGGCGCCGTGCTGCTCGCCGACGCCGCCGCGACCGCCGGGATCCGCCGCTACGTGCTGATCTCCTCGACCGGGGTGGACGCCGAGCCGGACCCCGAGCGCGGCGAGGTCTGGGCCGCTTACATCCGCGCGAAGAAGGCCGCCGAGGAGGCGGTCCGCGCCGACGGCCGGCTCGACGCGACGATCCTGCGCCCGGGGAGGCTCACGAACGACCCGGGCACCGGCCGGGTCGTGCTGGCCCCGCCGCCGGTGGAGTACGGCGACGTGACCCGCGACGACACCGCCGCGACCGTCGCCGCGCTGCTCACGGCTCCGCAGTCGGCAGGCCTGACCCTCGAGCTGCGCGGTGGCGACACCGAGCTGGGGGACGCGGTCGCCGCCCTGGGGTGACACCCCGGCGCCGGGGTGACATGGAACGGCCCCGGAGCGGGAAGCTCGGTGCCATGAGCGAGCAGAGCCACGACGTCGTCGTGATCGGGGCGGGCCCGGTCGGTGAGAACGCTGCAGGTTACGCGGTGGACGCCGGCCTGTCCGCCGCACTGGTGGAGGCCGAGCTGGTCGGCGGGGAGTGCTCCTACTGGGCGTGCATCCCGTCGAAGGCGTTGCTGCGCACCCCGCAGGCCGTCGCCGACGCCCGGCGGCTGCCCGGCGTGCGGGCCGAGTTCGACCCGGCGAAGGTCCTCGAACGCCGCACGACGTTCACCTCCGACTGGGACGACAGCGGCCAGGTGCGGTGGGCCGAGGGCGCCGGTGCCGCCGTGCTGCGTGGCCGGGGCCGGTTGGCCGGGGAGAAGCGCGTCGTCGTGACCGCGGCCGACGGCACCGAGACCGTGGTGACCGCGCGCCACGCCGTCGTCGTCGCGACCGGCAGCGTGCCGGTCGTGCCGCACGTCGCGGGGCTGGACACGGTCGAGTACTGGGGCTCGCGCGAGGCGACCTCGGCGAGGGAGGTCCCGCGCCGGCTCGGCGTGCTCGGCGGCGGCGTCGTCGGCTGCGAGATGGCGCTGGCCCACGCCCGGCTGGGTGCGCAGGTCACGCTGTTCAACCACGGCGACCGGGTGCTGCCGGGCGCGGAGCCGCAGGCCTCCGAGCGTGTCGCGGCCGGGCTGCGGGAGGCCGGCGTCGACCTGCGGCTGGGCACCGGCCTGGACGAGGTGCGCCGGAACGGGGACGCGACGGTGCTGGTCGGCGGCGGGGACGAGGTCGAGGTGGACCGGCTGCTCGTCGCGACCGGGCGCCGTCCGGCCACCGACGGGCTCGACCTCGGCTCGGCCGGGGTGGGCCTCGGGCGGCGCGGCGAGATCGTCGTCGACGACTCGGGGCTCGCCGCGGGGGACTGGCTCTACGCCGTCGGCGACGTCAACGGGCGGGCCCCGCTCACCCACCAGGGCAAGTACCAGGCCCGGATCGCCGCGCACGCGATCGCCGCACGCGCCGCGGGCCGCCCGCTCGACGACGCCGCCTGGGGCGAGGACGCGGCGACCGCCGACCACCACGCGGTGCCCCAGGTCGTGTTCACCGATCCAGAGGTCGCCTGGGTGGGCCGGACCGCCGCGGCCGCCCGCGCCGAGGGGCTCGACGTGCGGGTGGTCGACATGGACATCGCCGTCGCCGGGTCCTCGCTCACCGCGGACGACTGGTCCGGCCGGGTGGTCGCCGTCGTCGACCCGCAGCGGGAGGTGCTGCTCGGGGTCACGTTCGTCGGGCCCGGGGTCGCCGAGCTGCTGCATGCGGCGACGGTCGCCGTGGTCGGTGAGGTGCCGCTGGCCCGGCTGTGGCACGCCGTGCCCGCGTTCCCCACGATCAGCGAGGTGTGGCTGCGGCTGCTGGAGACCTACCGCGCGTAGCGCAGGCGGAGCGCGCATCGGTACCGCGCGGAGCGCAGGCGGAGCGTGCATCGGTACCGCGCGGGCCGACCGTCTCCGTGGGCCCGGGGCCGGGCCCACGGAGACGGGTCAGGAGCGGACGCCCAGGTGGTCGAGCAGGCGGACCTCGATGCGGTCCAGGTCGGCGGACACCGTGCGGTACGCGGCCTTGCGGCGGGCGGCCGGCATGTTCTCCGCGGCCCGGACGGCGGCGGCGAGGTCGTGCAGCCGCGGCTCGGTCTCGTCGGCGAACCGCTTCGCGGCCTGGTCGCGCTCGACGGTCCCGTCCTCGCGCAGCTCGGTGATGGTGCGCGCGATCCGGGACAGCCGTGCGTGCAGCCGTCCGCCGGGGCCGGAGTAACCGCCCAGCTCGTCCGGGGACACGCCGAGTCGGCGGGACCGGTGGTCGTCGAGGCGGTGGCGCAGCGACCCGGCCGCGGCCATCGCGTACGGCGCCAGCAGCGGCGCGACGATCTTCGCCACACCCAGGTACCGCTGGACCTTCTTGGCGTTCCACTCGCGGGCGGCGCGGTCCCGCTCGGCCTGCTTGGCGGCCAGGTTCTCGCTCTTGAGCCTGCCCTTCTCCGCGGCGCGCGCGGCCTTCGCCTCGGCCTTGCGGGCGCCCGCGTCGGCCTTCGCCGCCGCCTTGGCGACCTTCCGGTCGGCCGAGCGGGCCTTGAGGTCGGCCGAGCTCAGCAGGCTGTTCGCGGTGGCGGTGCCCTCGCCGACGGCGCGACGCGTGCTGCGCGCGGCCCGGCGGCCCGCCTTCTCCGCCCGCCGGGACGCCGCCTCGGCCTTCTTCCGGGCCTTCACCGCGCGCTGGTGCAGCTTCTCGGCGGCCCTGTCGGCGGTCTCGCGGGTGTACTCGAGGGTCTGGACCGTGGCCGACTGCACCCGTTCCGACGCGTCGACCGCCGCCTCCCTGGTCGCCGCCGCG
Source organism: Pseudonocardia sp. SID8383 (assembly GCF_009864975.1). Lineage (NCBI taxonomy): Bacteria > Bacillati > Actinomycetota > Actinomycetes > Pseudonocardiales > Pseudonocardiaceae > Pseudonocardia > Pseudonocardia sp. SID8383. The sequence continues at coordinate 483 of NZ_WWFY01000589.1, read as the reverse complement.
GCGCGCTCGCCCGCGCTCGGCTTCCTGCGCAGCAGTCCCATGTCGTGTCCTCCCGGGTCGGCTCGGCAGATGATCGCCGTGTCGTCGCAGCCTAGGGCCCCGCCCACCGCACGCGCAGGACCGACACCACCCGGGTGGGGGAACGGGGCGTCACGCGGATCCGTTCCTGTCGGGGGTGGTCTCTACCCTCGGGAGCCGTGAGCACCTCGACCGGACCGCGTACCGCACCCCGTGTCCTGCTGGACGCGGCGGCGCTGAGCGGGTGCCGCCGCCGGGTGCACCTGGACCACGACCCGTCGGCGGCGGAACGGCCGCGGGCGCTGCCGGACCCGGCGATCGAACAGCGACGGGCCGACGCGGCGGCGCACCGGGTGCGGATCGGTGAGCTGCTCGCGCGCACCTGGGGTGCGGACTGGGCGAGTACCTGGCCGGACGGCATGGCCGGGCCGACGGGGACCGGCGCCGGTCCGCGGGCGGCCCGGG
>NZ_WWFY01000588.1:0-7548 GCF_009864975.1 Pseudonocardia sp. SID8383 | reverse complement strand
GCGTCGCCGCCGTCGCCGACCCGCGACGAGTGCGGCGCCCGTCAGCAGCACCAGCCCGGCGACGGCCGCCACGAACGGCACCGAGGCCGGGTCCCCGCCGTAGGCGCCGATCGTCACGAACGCCACCGCCGAGGGCGCCACCCCGAGCACCGACCCGGCCAGATAGTCGCGCAGCCGGATCGCGGTCAGCCCGCAGGCGTAGCTGAGCACCGGGAACGGGATCACCGGCAGCAGCCTGCCCCCGGCGACGGCCCACAGCCCGCCCCGGCGCAGCCGCGCGTCGAGACGGCGGATGCGGGCGCCGCCGATCCCGGCGACGACCTCGCGGCCCAGCGTCCGCGACAGCACGAAGCCGATCAGCGAGCCCACGGCGACGGCGGTCATCGTCGTCGCCAGGCCGACGGGCAGGCCGAACAGGACCCCGGCGGCGATGCCCATCACGGTCGCGGGCGCCGGGACCAGGGTGAACCCGACGAACAGCAGGGTGAACAGGACCGGTGCCGCCCAGCCCGCGGACGCCGTCGTCGCACGGACGCCCTCGACCGTCGGCCAGCCGGTGACCAGCAGTACCGCGGAGCCCGCGGCCACCAGCGTCACCAGCAGCACGGGCCGCCACCATCGGGCCACCGTCGACCACCTCCACCCGGGTCTACGAGTGCGGGTACCCGCGGGGTTCGGGTGAGCGCCGGCACGGACCGGTGAACGGCGACCGGTGTGCGGCGGACGACGGTGTCCGGTGTGACACAGTCTCGGCCTGATGAGACGTCCGGCGCGCACCCGCACCCTGCTGGGGTGGATCGCCGTCGCGTTCGTCGGGGCGTGGATCGTCGGGACCGTCACGCTGATCGCGGCGGCGGGGGAGCGCGGTGCCGACGACCGGGCCGCGCTCTACGAGCGGGGCGAGGCCGCGCTGCGGACCCCCGACGGTGGCGGTGCCCGGCTGCACGAGCTGCTGCTCGACGCCCCGGACCGCGGTTTCGTCGACGACTACGTCGAACGCCTCCAGGCGGCCGGGTCGCCCGCCGTGCTGCCCACCGGGCCGGACCGGGTCGAGGTGCGCTCGGGACCGGTGCTGGTGACGCTGTCGGTCACCGAGGAGGCGGGCCGCTGGTACTTCAGCCTCCTGCCGCCCGGGGAGCGGGAACCGGGCTGACCACCGGGCGCCACCACGGCGTCCGCGACCGGGGCGCCGGCCCGGGGCCCGCCGCGACGACGACACCGGGGAACCCGGTCAGCAGCCGCGGCACCGCGCGGCGCAGCCGTCGCACGGCGGCGGCGCCGTCGACGTCGTCGAGGCGCGCCTGCAGGAACAGCCCGCCCCCGTGGCGCGCGGTCCGCACCCGGGACAGCTCGGGCAGCGTCCGCGCCAGCACACGCAGTTCACCCGCGGTCAGCGGACAGCCGGCGACGACCACCGTCGCGGTGAAGGGGCGCGTCCCGTCGTGCTCCGAGCTCATGGAGTCCCCTACGAGCGGAGCCCCCGTCCGGATGCGGTCCCGGCCGGGAGATACCCACTTCTCATGACGCCGGGACCTGGGGTTACTCCGTCCGCAGCAGCTCCGTGACGTCCGTCCGGAACTGCATCGCCCGGTAGGGCCAGTTGGTCGTGGTGTTCCACTGGCTGACGACCAGGTGCAGGTCGTCGAGCGTCGAGCCGGGGACGACGTAGCCGCCGTAGAGCTGTGCGACGCGGCCGGCGGCGTGGTCCTCGTCGTCCCAGCCACAACCGGTGAGCACCGTGGTCCGCGGGGCGCGGTGCAGGTCGGCGTTCGGGCGGTCGAGCAGCAGTGTGTCGATCCGGTAGTTCCCGGCGTCGAAGACGGTGAGCAGCAGGTGCTCGCGACCGTCCGGGCCGGGCACCCGGCGCAGGTTGAGCTCGCCGAACGCGCCGGGGAGGGTCAGCGTCGGCGGGTTGCCCCAGTCCCAGCGCTCCCCGGCGAAGCCCCACGGCTCCCACGCGTCGCGGTCGGTGATCCGGTCGGCGGGCACCCGGTGCAGCAGCAGGCCGTCGCGGCGCTGGAAGCCGGTGGTGTAGGCGTAGACGTAGCCGTCGCCGCCGTCGCACCAGGTCAGCTGCTGGAACAGGCCGTCGTGGTGGTCGCCGGGCCAGTCGCAGCCGGTCCGCTCCCAGGTGACGCCGTTGTCGCGGGAGGCGACGATCTCGCTCCACAGCACGTTGCCGAGGCCCTTGTTGGCCATGACGTGCAGGTACATCGTGTCGCCGACGGTGATGACGTCGGCCGGCAGGATCGTGGTGACGCGCCGGTGCAGCCGGAACCAGTTCGTCGCCGGCTTGCTGACCAGGCGGCAGGCGTAGTCGGCCGCGTCGCCGCCGGAGCCGGTCCAGCGCAGGCCGCCGCGGACGTCGTCGGGGTCGGCGAACAGCACGACCGGGGAGCGCCAGCCGGGCCCGCCGACACCGGCCCGGTCGAACGTGTCGCCGAAGACGGCGACCAGACGCCCGTCCGGGGCGGTGGCGAGGATGCCGAGGTCGGTGCCGCCGATCCCGAACCGGTCGGTGTACCCGGGCCCGGTCAGGTCGGCGATCTTGGTCGTGACGGCCATGGCGCGACCCTACGGGCGGTACCGCGCGATCGCGTCGCGGGTCGCGGGCAGTGCGAACACCTCCGCGAAGGTGTCGACGCTCGCCTCCACCGAGCCGGTGATGCCCTGCTCGCGCCAGGTCTCGAGCAGCTCCTTCTGCGCCGACAGGACCTCGCGGGTCGGGGCGAGCAGCGTCGCGACGAGGTCGTCGACGGCGGCGTCGAGCCCGGCGGGGGAGTCGACGAGCCGGTTCACCAGCGGCGCCGTCCCGGGCTCGTCGATCCGGTGGACACTGCCGGTCAGGACCATCTCCTGGGCGAGCGCGGCACCGACGTAGCGGGGCAGCAGCGCCGCGTCGACCACCGACGGGATCCCGAGGCGCACCTCGGGCAGCCCCACCCGCACCCCGGCGTGGGCGACGCGCAGGTCGCAGGCCAGCGCGAGCTCGAACGCCGCACCGAGGCAGGCGCCGTTCAGCCGGGCGATCGTCGGCACCGGTGCGGTGCGCACCGCGCGCAGGCAGGTCGCGAGCCGGGTGATGATCGCGCGACCGTCGCCGGGGGCGGCGTCGCGGAACACGTCGAGGTGCATCCCGGCGCCGAACGCGCGGTCCCCGGCCCCGGTGACCACGACGACCCGCACCCGGTCCGGGAGGTCGGTGACGGCCGCGGTGATCGCGTCGACGTCGCCCGTGTGCAGTGCGTTGGCGGCCTCGGGACGGTCCAGGGTGACCGTCCGGACCGCGCCGTCGTCGTGCACCCGCGGAGTCCCCATCAGTGCACCGTCCACGGCGGCGGGACGGTGCGTGGGGGGCGTCGCCGCAGCACCAGGACCAGCACCGGCAGCACGATCGCGCCGACGCCGGCCGCGACCGGCGTCAGGATCGCCAGGATCAGCGGGGCGATCCCGGCCGCGGCGACGACCAGCGCGACCCCGATCCCGCGTGCCCCCGGCGCGGCCGACAGCGTGACGGTGCCCGGCTCGTCGACGGGACCGCCGGTGGCCGCGGGGACGGCGACCTCCGCGGGCAGCCCGGCCCAGCGCACCCAGGACAGCAGCGCCAGGAGCGCAGGCACCGCGACCGCCGCTCCGCCGATCCACCGCCATCCCCGGACCACGACGATCATCGGACCACAGCGGCGGCCGCGACGACAGGTCCTACCGGGCGGCCGCCGCGGCCACCGCGTCGGCGAACACCTGCGGCGCCTCGACCGGGACGAAGTGCCCGACGCCGTCGACGGGGGTGACGGTCACGTCGGTGAAGAACTCCCCGACCCGGTCGGACCAGTCGCGCGGGAACAGCGGGTCGTGCTCGGGCCACAGGAACGTCGTCGGGACGGTGACGCGGTCGGGCGGGTCGGGCGTGGTCTCGGCGAGCGAGCGGGCCACCGCGCCGCCGCCGGAGCGGTACCAGTTGATCGACGCGACGAACGCGCCCGGCGCCCCGTACGCGACGGCGAGGTGGTCCAGGCGCCCGTCGTCGGGGGTGAACCCCGGGCCGGACCAGTGCGACCAGAAGTGGCGCAGGTACGCGCGGGCGGCACGGGCGTCGCCGTCGACGAGTTCGCGGGCCAGGTCGAGCTGGTGGAAGGACTGGTACCAGAACTCGCGCACCGGCCGCTCCGCGAGGATCCGCCGCCCGACCCCCGGCGCGGGCGGGGTGACCACGAGCGCGCGCAGCAGGTCGGGCCGGTCCTTCGCGACCTGCTGGCCGACGCGGCTGCCGACGTCGTAGCCGGCGACGACCACATCGGACAGGTCCAGCTCGCCCAGCAGTGCGGTCAGCGAGCGCGCCTGCGCGGCCGCCGAGTACTGCTCGGCCGGGTCGCGGTCGTGCGAGTCGGACCCGCCGAACCCGCGCAGGTCCGGGACGACGACGTCGTGCGCGGGGGTCAGCCGCTCGGCGACGGCGGTCATGTCCGTCCGGTCGCCCGGCCAGCCGTGCAGCAGCAGGACCGGCGGCGCGCCGGGCTGGCCGTGGCGGTCGTAGGCCAGTCGGAAGCCGTCGGTCGCGGCGGACAGGGGCATCGCGGGGATCCTCCGGGATCGTGGGACGGGCGGCTCGGTGTACCGAGAAATGATGATGGGGCGCCCGGGTCGCGACGGCGATACTCGCGCGTGTGAGTGAGCGCCGGAACCCCGACGTCGAGGTCGACTGGGACGACCCGGAGACCCCCACCCCGGGCTGGATGGGGTTCCTGCTGGCGCTGTGGCTGCTGCTCGCGCTCGCGTGCGGGTGGTCCGCCGTCGACGACCTGCGCCTGGCCAGCGGCGCGGTCGGCGCGCCCGGGGTCCTGGAGGTCACCGACTGCACCGACCTGGGGGAGGGCCGCTACGACTGCAACGGCCTGTTCCGGCCGGACGCCGGCGGTGACCCGATCGCCGTCGACGCCTCGCCGGACTCGTCGGCCGGGGAGGTCGTCGCGGCGCAGCTGACCCCTGCCGGTGACCGTGCGGTGCCCACCGGGACGACCGGGGTGCTCGCCGCACTGACCCTGCCGTTCCTCGGCGTCGCCCTGCTCGGCTACCTGCCCTGGACGACGGCGGTGGTGCTCGGCACCCGGCGCGGCCGCCGCGGGCTCGCCGTTCTCGGGCACGTGGTGACGCTCGTCTTCGGGACCGCGACGATCGTCGGCCTGGTCCTCTCCTGACCCGTCCGGTCGAATTGTCGGGCCGTAACGGTTACCGTTCGCCGACCGTTCGGCCGACACGTCAGGGGGAACCGTGTCCCAGGCACCCACCACCGGAACGACGGAACGTCACCGTCTCCCGGTCCGGACGCTCGTCGCGGCGTCCATCGGTAATGCGGTCGAGTGGTACGACTGGACGATCTACGCGACGTTCTCGATCTACTTCGCGACGCAGATCTTCCCGCCCGAGAACGCGGCGCTGGCCCTCATCTCGACGCTCGCGACCTATGCGCTCGCCTTCTTCTTCCGGCCGCTGGGCGGTCTGCTGCTGGGGCGTTTCGCCGACCTCAAGGGCCGCCGGACCGCGATGCTGGTGACGATCCTGCTGATGGCAGGCGGGTCGTTCGTCATCGGCCTGCTGCCGACGTTCGCGATGATCGGCTGGTTCGCCCCGGTCCTGCTGCTGCTCGCGCGCATCGCGCAGGGCATGTCGCTGGGCGGGGAGGTCTCCAACGCCTCGGCCTACCTCGCCGAGATCGCCCCCCGTGAGCGACGGGGGCGCTACTCGTCGTTCTTCTACATCTCCACCGGCACCGCGGTGCTGTTCGCCTCGCTCACCGGGTTCCTGCTGTCCTCCACGCTCACCGAGGAGCAGCTGGCCGCCTGGGGCTGGCGGGTCCCGTTCCTGCTCGGCGGGGTGCTCGGGATCATCGGTCTCTGGATGCGGCGCCAGATGAGCGAGACCGAGCAGTTCGAGGAGAACAAGGAGTCCGCGGCCCGCATCCGCAACCCGCTGATGCTGACCCTGCGTGAGCACCCGAAGGCGGTCGCGCAGCTCGTCGGCTTCACGATCCTGCACACGCTCTGCTACTACACCTTCTTCTCCGCGCTGACCCCGTACGCGACGAAGTCCCGCGGGGCCGACGCGTCCGAGGTCTTCCTCGCGCTGTCCATCGCGACAGCGATCTTCGTGCTGCTGCAGTACCCGATGGGGGCCGCCGCCGACCGGTACGGCCGCAAGCCGCAGATGCTGGTCTGGTCCGCGGCCACCGCGGTGCTCGTCGTGCCGCTGTCGTTCCTGATCGGGCCCGGCTTCTGGAACATGTTCGTCGTGTTCGTCGTCGGGTTGTCCCTCTACACGGCGATGACCTCGGTCGCGCCGGCGATCATGAGCGAGCTGTTCCCGACGAAGGTCCGGGCCCTGGGCATCGGTGCCTGGTACAACCTGACCGTCGCCGTGTTCGGCGGGACCGCGCCGCTGGTCATCGCCTCGCTGCAGGAGGCGGACCTGGCGATCCTGTTCTTCGTCTACGTCGCCGTCGGGGCGGTGATCTCCTTCGTCGCGGTGCTGACCCTGCCGGAGACGAAGGGCTCCGCCCTGCGCTGACCGGGTACGCTCCATCGAAACGACGCCGTTTCGATGGAGAGCTCGCGATGACCAGCACCGCACCGGCCGACACGCTGCTCCACCTCACGCACGGCGCCACGCTCGAGGAGGGCCTCGGGTTCTTCGACGCGCTGCCCGCCGTCGGGGTCGCGGAGATGCTGGGCGACTGGTCGGGCGGCGAGATCCCCACCGGCAACCCGATGGACGGGCTGCTGGGGCGTTTCGGCTGGCACGGCAAGCGGTTCGACGGCGTCGACGACGTCCACCCGCTCGTCATGGACCACCCCCGCGGCGGCCGGTTCTCGCTCAACCCCGCCCTGGTCCCGCTGCCCGCGCTGCTGCGCCACCCGGCCGCGCTGCGCAACGCGACCCTGGCGCGGATCGCCCGCACCGCGGGCCCCGCGCTCGCCACCCGGGCCCCGAAGGCGCGGCTGCGCACCACCGAGTACCGCGGGGTCGCCAGCGCCACCATGTGCTACGACGACCTGCCGATCCACGACGTCTTCCGCCGCGTCGACGACGCCACCGTCCTCGGTGCCATGGACATGCGCGGCCTGACCCACCCGTTCCTGTTCTTCCTGCGTCGCGAGTGACCAGCCGCTTCCCCGACGAGCGCCGCCGGGAGGTGCTCGCCGCGACCCGTGACCTCGTCGCGGAACGCGGCTACTCCTCGACCACCGTCGAGGCCGTCGCCGCGGCGACCCGCACCAGCAAGGCCACGCTCTACCGGCAGTGGGCCGACAAGGCCGCACTCGTGGTGGAGGCCGTCTCGGCGGGCAGCCCGCTCGCGATCGACCGGATCGACACCGGGTCGCTGGCCGGGGACCTCGCCGCGGTCGTCGACCAGCTGGCCGCGCGGGCCGCGGTCGACGTGCCGATCGTGCTGGGACTGGCCGGGGCCGGGCAGTGCGACCCCGCCCTGCCGGCCGCGTTGTCCGCACGGCTGCTGCCGCAGGTCGAGGCGCTGCGCGCGGTGGTGGCGCGGGC
>NZ_WWFY01000587.1:0-10518 GCF_009864975.1 Pseudonocardia sp. SID8383 | reverse complement strand
GGAGGTCCGCGCGGGGGCGCGGTGGTGTCGGGGAGTGCGGGGGGCGGTCCCGTGGCTACCGCGGCTGCGGACCCCGTGCCGGGGACGGCGTGCGGCGGAGCGCGGGCGCGCCCCGGGAGCCGGGCGCGGTCAGACGCCGGAACAGAGCGCGCTCGCCTGGCGGCGCAGGTCGACGTGGCGCCGAACCGCGAACCGGGAGACGAGGTGCATGGGAATCAGTAAACAGACCCGTTCGGGCCAACTCGACACCGGACAGGTCCACATCATGGGAACGGGGTCGCAGAGCCGCGAGATCGGGCGCGGGGAGTGACCTGGGCTACTCCGTACGGACCGGGACGACCCGCCCCGCGGTGCCGGAACAGGGCGAAACGAATCACCTGATCGTGTCAACGACGTCGGGAACCGGTTCGCTTCGAGGCTCTGACCTGGGACGACGTACGACGCGACGGGCCGTACGGGAACCCGTCCGGACAACCCGGGCGGCCGTCGATCCCGTGACCGGCACGAGCGAGGGGTCCGGTGCCGCATCCGGCACCGGACCCCTCACCGTCGACGATCACCCCAGTCCGAGCATCCGCACCGCGTTGTCCTTGAGGATCATCGGCCGGACGTCGGGCTTCATCTCGAGGGTCTCGAAGTCCGCGAGCCACCGGTCGGGGGTGATGACCGGGTAGTCCGAACCGAACAGCACCTTGCGGCGCAGCATCGTGTTCGCGGCCCGCACCAGCTGCGGCGGGAAGTACTTCGGCGACCAGCCCGACAGGTCGATGTACACGTTGGACTTGTGGGTGGCGATCGAGATCGCCTCGTCCTGCCAGGGCACCGACGGGTGGGCGAGCACCACGGTGAGGTCGGGGTGGTCGGCGGCGACGTCGTCGAGCAGCATCGGGTTCGAGTAGCGCAGCTTGATCCCACGCCCGCCCGGCAGTCCGGCGCCGATCCCGGTCTGTCCGGTGTGGAACAGCGCGGGCACACCGAGCTCGGCGATGGCCTCGTAGAGCGGGTAGAAGCGCGTGTCGTTCGGCTCGAACGCCTGCAGGCTGGGGTGGAACTTGAAGCCGCGGACCCCGTGCTCGGTGACCAGCCGGCGGGCGCGGGCGACGGCGGCCTTGCCGGTGTGCGGGTCGACCGAGCCGAACGGGATGAGGATGTCGGCGTGCGCCGCGGCGGCGTCGGCGATCTCCTCGCTGGACAGCGGCGGGTGCCCGGTGCCCGACGGCGCGTCGACGGTGAACACCACCGCGGCGATCCGGCGTGCCCGGTAGTGCTCGGCGATGGCGTCGATGGTCGGCGTGCGGTCCTGGTCGGCCTTGAAGTACTTCGCCGAGGCGTCGAGCAGCTCCTGGTCGAGGGCCAGACAACCGTGGCCGTCCTGTTCGACGTGGACGTGCACGTCGATCGCGTCGACGGCAGCGAGGTCGATGGGCATGGGGGAACCTCCGTCAGGGGAGCTCGGTACGGGACTTGGCCTCGAGCAGCGCGGCGAGGACGCTGTCGCGGCGGGCGGCGAGCGCGGGGCCGTCGAGGTCGCCCAGCTCGTCGCGGACGCCGTCGACCAGCGTCGCGGCCAGCTCGGGGGTGAGCGTGACCTGGCCGAGGTCGCGCCACCACCGCTCGGTGGGTGGACCGAGGTGCTCCAGGATGTGCGCGAGGCCGCCGGGGCCGCCGGACAGGTGCTGGTTCGCGAACGGGCCGAGCACCGCCCAGCGCAGGCCGGGGCCGTGGGAGATGGCGGCGTCGACGTCGGCGACCGTCGCGACACCCCGCTCGACCAGCGAGTACGCCTCCTGCCACAGCGCTGCCTGCAGCCGGTTGGCCAGGTGGCCCGGCACCTCGGCGCGCAGCCGGACCGGCCGCTTGCCCAGCGCGGTGTAGAAGGCGAGCGCGGCCTCGACGGCGGACTCCGCCGTCCGCTCCCCCGGCACGACCTCGACCAGCGGGATGACCTGCGGCGGGTTGAACGGGTGCCCGACGAGCACCCGCTCGGGGTGCCGGGCGGCGCCGCGGGCGATCGTCGTCGGCAGGAGGCCCGAGGAGCTGGAGGCGAGCACGACGCCGGGGGCGGCGGCGGAGTCCAGCTCGGCGAACAGGGTGTGCTTGAGGTCCTCGCGCTCGGGGCCGTTCTCCTGCACGAAACCGGCGGGCCCGGCGGCGTCAGCGGCGCTGCCGGCGAACACCAGGTTCGCCACCGGCAGCGGGCCGTCGTGGCCGGGGAACGGGCCGAGCGCGGCGAGGTCGGCACGCAGCCGGTCCTCGGCGCCCGGTGCGGGGTCGAAGGCGCGCACGTGCAGGCCGCGGGCCAGGAACAGCGCCGTCCAGCCGACGCCGATCACCCCCGTCCCGACGACGGCGACGGTGCCGACCCCGGCCGCGGCACCGGCGCCGCCGGGGGTCCCGGGCGCGCTCACGCCGGCGTCCCGGAGGCGAAGTGGACGAACGCGTCGAGCGCGGTCGGGTCGGCGAGCACGTCGCGGGAGGCGACGTCGTCGACGGCCGCGCCGAGCAGGATGCGCTTCACGGGGACCTCCAGCTTCTTGCCGGTGCGGTTGCGCGGCACGACCGGCACCGCCTCGATCCGGTCCGGGACGTGGCGCGGGGTGAGCTCGCCACGCAGCGCGGTGCGGATGCGGGTGACCAGGGCGTCGTCGAGGGGGGTGCCGTCGGCGGGCTGCACGAACAGCAGCAGCTCACCGTTGCCGCCCGCGGGGTCCTCCAGGTGCACCACGAGCGAGTCCTCGACCTCGGGCAGTTCCTCGACGACGCGGTAGAACTCGGCGGTCCCCAGCCGGACGCCGCCCCGGTTGAGGGTGGCGTCGGAGCGGCCGGCGACGACCGCGGAGCCGTCGGCCGAGAAGCGGACCCAGTCGCCGTGCCGCCACACCCCGGGCCAGGTGGCGAAGTAGGTGTCGCGATAGCGGCTGCCGTCGTCGTCGCCCCAGAAGCCGACGGGCATCGACGGCATGGGGGCCCGGATGACCAGCTCGCCGAGCTCGTCGACGACCGGGCGGCCCGCGTCGTCGACGGCGGCGGCGTCGACCCCGAGACAGGGCCCGGAGATCTCGCCGGACCACACCGGCTGGAAGGGGCTCCCCTGCACGATGCCGGAGCAGACGTCGGTGCCGCCGCTGCCCACGTTGAGCAGTACCTCCGGGCCGAACTGCTCGGCCACCCAGTGGTAGCCCTCCGGCGGGAGAGGGCTCCCGGCGGCGCCGATCTGGCGGACCGCGGACAGGTCGTGCTCGGCGGCCGGGCGCAGGCCCGCGGCGCGCGAGGCCATGAGGAACCCGGGGCTGGCACCCAGCAGCGTCGCGCCGGTCTCGGCGGCGAGACGCCACTGCCACCCGAGGTCGGGGTGGGCCGGGTTGCCGTCGATCAGCACGATCGAGGCCTGCCGCAGCAGCCCGGACACCAGCGCGTTCCACATCATCCAGGCGGTCGTGGAGTACCAGAGGATCCGGTCGCCGGGGCCGAGGTCCCAGCTCAGGGCGTGGTTCTTGAGGTGCTCGACCAGGATGCCGCCGTGGCCGTGCACGATCGCCTTGGGCAGCCCGGTGGTGCCGGAGGAGAACAGCACGCACAGCGGGTGGTCGAACGGGACCGGGTCGGCGCCCGGCTCCGGGTCGGCGGCCAGCAGCTCGTCCCAGGTCATCGCGTCGGGCACGGTGTGCGGCCCGTACGGCACGGCGACGACGTGGCGCACCCCGGGCAGCCCGGCGCGCAGGGCGGCGACCTCGTCACGGCGGTCGACGTCGCGCCCGGCCCAGCCGTAGCCGCCGACGGTGAGCAGCACGACCGGGTCGACCTGGCCGAACCGGTCGAGCACGCTGCGGGCGCCGAACTCGGGGGCACAGCTCGTCCAGACCGCGCCGAGCGAGGCGGTCGCGAGGAACGCGACGACGGTCTCGGGCAGGTTCGGCAGGTACGCCGCGACGCGGTCGCCGCGGCCGACGCCGAGCCTGCGCAGCCCGGCCCGGGCGCGGGCGACCTGCTCGCGCAGCCCGCCCCAGGTGAGCTCCACCCGGTCGCGGGTCTGGGAGTACGCGACGACGGCGACGTCGTCCTCGGGGCCGTCCAGGGCGTGCGCGGCGTAATTCAGCGTCGCGCCGGGGAACCACTCGGCGCCGGGCATCCCCCGCCGCCCGAGCACCGCCCGGGGCGGGGTGTCGAACCGGACGCCGAGGTGGGTCGCGACCGCGGACCAGAACGCCTCGGGCTCGGTCACCGACCAGCGGTGCAGCGCGGCGTAGTCGGGCAGGGTCAGGCCGTGCCCGCGCTCGACGGCGGTGACGAACCGGCCGATCTCGGTGGTCTCCCGGACGTCGTCGGCGACGGGGCGCAGCAGCTCGCTCACCGGCTCACCTTCCCGCCGCGGCCGTCGAGGAAGGCCCGCATCCGCTCCTGGGCCTCGGCGCTGGACGAGGCGACGGCGGCGACCAGCGACTCCATCATGAAGCCGTGGTCCGGGGAGGCCTCGGCGATCCGCGGCAGCGCCTGGAGCACCGCGACGTTGGTGATCGCCGAGTTCCCGGCGACGGTGCGGGCCAGCTCGCAGGCGCGGGCCAGGCCCTCCCCCGGGCCGGTGCGGTAGTGCGACAGGCCCAGCGTGTGGCCCTCGTCGGCGTCGAGGACGCGGCCGGTCAGCATCATGTCGGTCATCCGGTGCACGCCGATCAGCCGCGGCACCCGCACCGACCCGCCGCCACCGACGAACAGGCCGTGCTGCCCCTCGGGCAGCGCGTAGAAGGTGGAGTCCTCGGCGACGCGCAGGTGGGTGGCCGAGGCCAGCTCCAGCCCGCCGCCGACGACGGCGCCTTTGAGCACCGAGACGACCGGCAGCCGTCCCTCGGCGAGCCGGGCGAACGCGCGGTGCCACATCCGGGAGTGCTCCATCGCCGCGACGACGTCGCGGTCGCCGAGCTCGGACGGGTCCAGCCCGGCGCAGAAGTGGTCGCCCTCGGCGTCGAGGACGACGGCGCGCACCCCCTCGGGCGGGCGGGCGAAGAAGTCCTCGATACCGAGCACGGTCGCGTCGTCGAGGGCGTTGCGCTTGCGGGGCCGGGACAGGCGCAGCACGGCCACCTCGCCCTGGCGTTCCACGATCAGCGACTCCGGCAGAGAACTCACGACAGCTCCTCGGCGACGGCCGCGGCCGCACGCAGGTCGACGCGCCGGACCTTGCCGGACGCGTTGCGGGGCAGCTCGTCGACGAACCGCACGTACTTCGGGACCTTGTAGCGCGCCAGCCGCCCGGCGAGCAGCGCGCGTACCGCGTCGGCGTCGAGGACGGTGCCGGGGCGCAGCTGCACGTAGGCCGCGCCGACCTCGCCCCAGCGTTCGTCGGGGACCCCGACGACGGCGCAGTCGGCGATGTCGGGATGGGTGACCGCGACCGCCTCGACCTCGGCCGGGTACACGTTCTCGCCGCCCGAGATGATCATGTCCTTGACCCGGTCGACGGCGAACGCCCAGCCGTCCTCGCCGGACCGGAGCACGTCGCCGGTGCGGAACCACTCCCCGCGCCGCGACGCCGCGGTCTCGTCCGGGCGGTTCCAGTAGCCGGGGCTGACGTGCGGCCCGCGGACCAGCAGCTCGCCGGGCTCGTCGTCGAGGGGGGCGAGCTCGCCGTCGCGCTCGACGGCGACGTCGGTGAAGAAGTGCGGCACCCCGACCGAGGTCGGCGGGTGCGCGGCCGTACCGTCGCGGGTCGCCATGTGCACCCCGGGCGAGGCCTCGGTCATCCCGTAGCCCTGCTGCAGCGCGACGCCGCGCTCCAGCCAGGCCCTGGCGACCCGCTCCTGCACCGGGGACCCGCCGTAGACCACGGTGCGCAGCGACGACAGGTCCGTACCCGCGAACGACGGGGACTCGCACAGCATCTGCAGCATCGTCGGGACGGCGGCGAAGCTGGTGATCCCGGCCTCGGCGATCCGGCCCAGGACCGCCGCCGGGTCGAACCGGGCGACCAGCTCGACGCTGCCGCCCTTGAACAGCGTGGGCAGCGTGACCTGGGAGAGCCCGACGCAGTGGAACAGCGGCGAGATGCACAGCGTGCGCTCGTCCGAGCAGACGTCGACGTGGGCGAGCTGGTTGACCGTGTTCCAGGTCAGGTTGCCGTGGGTCAGCACCGCCGCCTTCGGACGACCGGTGGTGCCGGAGGTGTAGAGCAGCACGGCCGGGTCGTCGAGACCGGCACCGGCGTCGTCGCGGGCGGGCCCGCGGGCGAGGTCCTCGACGCCGCGCACGACCGGGATCCGCGGCGCGGTCGCGGCGACGAGGTCGTCGGCATCGGCGCCGTGCACGAGCAGCGTCGCGCCGCAGTCGTCGAGCATGTAGCCGACCTCGGCGGGGGCCAGGCGGTAGTTCAGCGGGACCGCGACCGCGCCGAGCCGCCACGCCGCGAAGCAGGTCTCCAGGGTGGCGACGGCGTTCACCCCCAGCCAGGCGACCCGGTCCCCCGGCCCGACGCCCCGCTCCGCCAGACCGCCGGCGATCCGGGCGGCGCGCCCGGCCAGCCCGGCGTGGTCGACCGCCCGCTCCCCGTCGGACAGGGCCGGGGCGTGCGGACTGATCCGCGCGCGGCGGGCGGGCCAGGTACCCAGCCCGAGGCCGGGACCGGTGATCGGGCTCATGGGGCTCCCTCGCTCCTTCATATCAAGCAAGTTGATAGCAAGGTGCTTGCCATGGGGTCAAGCATCGCCGTCCGGCGGGACCCCGTCGCGACCGGCCAGGGCGGCGAGGCACCGTTCGAGGGCGTCGGCGAACACCTCGGCCTGGTCGGGCTCCAGCGCGTCGAGCATCCGGCGCTCGACGACCCCGGCCGCGGTGTGGCAGCGGGCCAGCGTCGCGTCGCCGTGCGGGGTGAGCCAGACCTGCAGGATCCGGCGGTTCTCCGGGTCCGGCCGGCGCTCGACGATCCCGTCGCGCTCCATCGCGGCGACGAGCTGCTGCATCGCCTGCGGGGTCACGAAGTGCCGTCGCGCGAGCTGCGCCGAGGACAGCCCGCCGCGGCGCTCCAGCACGCTGAGCGCGGTGTACTGGGCCAGCGTCACGCCCAGCGGGCGCAGCGCCTCCTCCATCCGGGCCCGCTCGGCCATCTGCAGACGCTTGACCAGGTAGGTCAGCCGCTGTCCCCGCGTCCCCGTCGGTACCGACGCCGCATCCGTCACGTGTGCGATCCTAACGATCGTGGCGCTGATCACAAGTAACTTGCTATAAAGCTGCTTTCCATCTCACGGAAGGCAGGGAGCTGCGATGACGCACCCCCGGTTCTCCTCGACCCAGCGCCGGCGCGCGGTCCTGTCGAGCTACCTCGGCAGCCTGATCGAGTACTACGACTTCCTGCTGTACGCGACGGCCTCGGCCGTCGTGTTCAACGCGGTCTTCTTCTCCGACCTCGACCCGCTGGTCGGCACCGTCGCCGCCTTCGGCACGCTGGCCACCGGCTACCTGGCCCGCCCGCTCGGCGGGATCGTGTTCGGCCACTTCGGGGACCGCGTCGGGCGCAAGAGGATGCTGGTCATCAGCATGGTCGTGATGGGCGTGGCGAGCACCCTGATCGGCCTGCTGCCGACCTACGCGCAGGTCGGCGCGCTGGCCCCGGTGCTGCTGATCGTCCTGCGGGTCGTGCAGGGCATCGCGGTCGGCGGCGAGTGGGGCGGCGCGGTGCTGATGTCGGCCGAGCACGCGTCGTCGCGGCGCGGGCTGTGGGCGAGCTTCACCAACGCGGGCGCGCCGAGCGGCATGGTGCTGTCGACGCTGGTGCTGGCGCTGTCGGCGTCGCTGACCGGGGACGCGTTCCTGACCTGGGGCTGGCGGATCCCGTTCCTGCTGAGCGTGGTGCTGCTGGGCATCGGCCTGTTCGTCCGGCTGTCGGTCACCGAGACCCCGGTGTTCGCCGCGGCGGCCGCCGCACAGCCGACGACGCCGGCCCGCGCCCCGCTGCTGGAGGTGCTGTCCCGGCCGCGCAACCTGCTGCTCGCCGTCGGCGTGGGGTTCGGGGCCTTCGTCGCGCAGGGGACGCTCACCACGTTCCTGATCTCCTACGCCGTCGGTGCCGGGTTCGAGCGCCAGACCGTGCTGAACGCGCTGACGCTGTCCTCGCTGGTCGCCATCGTGGGGATCATCGGCTTCTCCGCGCTGTCGGACCGGGTCGGACGACGGCCGGTCGTCCTGGGCGGGGCGGTCGCCACCGGGCTGTGGTGCGTCGCCGTCTTCCCGATGATCGACACCGGCTCGGCGGTGCTGCTCACCCTCGCCGTGGTGGTCGGTCAGGGCGTGACGCACGCGGCCTGGTTCGGGCCGTCCGCGGCGCTGTACTCGGAGATGTTCTCCACCGGCTCGCGCTACACCGGGGCCTCGCTGGGCTACCAGATCTCCGGGATGGGCGCGGGCCTCTCGCCGGTGCTGTTCGCGTCGCTGCAGGCCGCCGGGTTCGGCACCGGGACGCTGTCGGCGGTGATCGGGGCGCTGGCGCTGGTCTCGGTCGGGTCGGTGCTCGCCCTGCGCGAGACCTCCCGCGACGGGCTGGACGACCCGGACGTCCCCGCCCCCGCCGGCACCACCGGGAGGACCGCGACCCGCTGACCCGGCGGGCGGGCCTCAGGCCCGGGCGTCCTGCGGGGCCGCGGCGGGTGCCGGCAGGCGGGACGCGGCCAGCGCGACGACCACCGTCACCAGGGACACGCCCGCCGCGACCAGGAAGGCCGCGTGCACCCCGGCCGCGTCGACGCCGGCGCCGGCCGAGGCCAGCGTCATCACGGTGATGAACAGCGCCGTCCCCGCCGCGCCGGCGACCTGCTGCAGCGTGGTGAGGATGGCGCTGCCGTGCGAGTACAGCTCGCCGGGCAGCGAGCCGAGCGCGTCGGTCATCAGCGGCGTGAACATCAGCGCCAGCGCCGCGGACAGGCCCACGTGCAGCACCACGACCAGCCAGATCGGCGTCGCCGCGGCCAGGGTGGTGAACCCCCACATCACGATCGCGAGCAGTACCGACCCGGGCAGCACCAGCGGACGGGCGCCGACCCGGTCGTAGGCCCGGCCGACGAACGGGCCCAGCAGCCCCATCACGAGCCCGCCCGGCAGCACCACCAGGCCGGCGACGAACGCGCTGTCGCCCAGCACCTCCTGGATGTAGAGCGGCAGCAGGATGATCGCGCCGAACAGCGACATGAACCCGGTCGCGACGAGCACCAGCGACAGCGAGTACCGGCGGACCGCGAACGGGCGCAGGTCCAGCAGCGGGGCCGTGCCGGTGCCGCGCTGCAGCCGGACCTGGCGGTGCACGAACACCGCCAGCGCCACCGCCCCGAGCACCAGCGGCACCCACGGCGGCACCGCGGTGTGCGCGCCCCCGGCGGCGGACTCGCCGATCGCGGACAGCCCGTAGACGATCCCGGAGAACGCGACCGCCGAGATCAGGACCGAGGCGACGTCGAGCGGGGCCCGCGTGGTCTCCGCGGCCACCCGCAGCCGCAGCGCCCCCGCGACCAGGGCGAGCAGCGCGATCGGCAGCACGATCCAGAACATCCAGCGCCAGCCCAGCGCGGAGAGGATCACCCCGGACAGCGTCGGGCCGACCGCGGGCGCCACCGCGATGACGATCGAGATCGTGCCCATCGTCTGCCCGCGGCGGCTCGCCGGGACCAGGCGCAGGATCGTCGTCATGAGCAGCGGGATCATCACCGCGGTGCCGGTGGCCTGCACGACCCGCCCGGCCAGCAGGAACCCGAACGCCGGCGCGACCGCGCACAGCAGGGTCCCGGTGCTGAACAGGCCCATCGAGGCGAGGTAGACCGCCCGCGGCGGGAACCGCCCCAGCAGGTAGCCGGTGATCGGGATGACCACCGCCATCGTCAGCAGGAACCCACTGGTCAGCCACTGCGCGGTGGCCGGGGTGACCCGCAGGTCGGCGATCAGCGCGGGCAGCGCCACGCTCATGATCGTCTCGTTCAGGATCATCACGAACGCCGAGCCGACGAGCAGGGAGATGATCAGCAGGGCTCCGGCGGGCAGCCGCTCGGCGTCGCGGCCGGCGGCCGGCTCGGTGGTCACAGCGTGCTCCTCGGTACGTGACGGACGCGCCCACCCGCGGCGCCGGCACACGGCGCGGCCGGGCGACGGGGTGGCGGTGTGCGAGTGCACCACGGCCGGGCGGGCGGTGGCGAGCCGTTTCCGCCCGGGTGCGGAGGGGACAATGGCGCCATGTCCACCTACGACGTCGTCGTGGTCGGGGCCGGTCCCGCCGGCTGCGCCGCGGCACTCAACGTGTTGCGGCTGCGGCCGTCGGCGTCGGTGCTCCTGCTCGACGCCGCGGCCTTCCCCCGCGACAAGACCTGCGGCGACGGCGTCGCGGCCGAGGTGTTCGACCTGCTCGACGAGCTGGGTGCCACCGGGGTCCGGGCCCTCGGCGCCGCGGCACCGCGGCTGCGCCTGCGCACCCCCCAGGGCCGGGTCGTGCACCGCACCGCGGCCCGGCCGAACCGGGTCGTCACGCGGCTGGAGCTGGACGCGGCGCTGGTC
>NZ_WWFY01000060.1:0-769 GCF_009864975.1 Pseudonocardia sp. SID8383 | reverse complement strand
GCCGCCCGGGCACGGGGGGAGGCGGTGGTGCTCGCGACCGGGTCCCGGCCGTCGCCGCCGGTGGTCGACGCGGACGTCCCGGTGCTCACCGCGGCGGAACTCTGCGCGGAGGTGGCGCGGTCAGCCCGTGTCGTCGTCCCGGCCGCCGCCGGGCGCGGTGTCGGTGCGGCCGAGGGCGTCGGCGATCCCGGCGCGGACCGCGCGACGCACCACGTGGTGGAGGACGTGGAAGAACGCGAACGCGATCACCAGCCAGAACAGGACGACGACGACCTCCATGGCGGGCACCGTAACGCAGTCGTCGCGGTGCTCGCCGCCGCGCGCGTTCCGCGGAACGCGCCGGTGCTCGTCGCCGACCCCCTCGGGGACTGGACCGGGCCGGGGGTCGCGGAGCTGCTCGCCGGCGCCGGGTACCGGGTGGTGCTGTCCACCCCGGACGCCGTCGCCGGACACCAGCTCGGCCGCTGCGGAGACATGGCCGCGGCGAACGCGCGGCTGGAACGGGCCGGTGTCCGGCGGGCGTTGTTCACCCGGCCGGGAGCGGTGCGCGGCGGTGTCGCGGAGCTGGTGGACGTCCACACCGCTGCGGTGACGACGGTGCCGTGCGCGGCCGTCGTCGACTGTGGACCGCGGCTGCCGCAGGACACGCTCCCGGCGCTGCCCGGCTGTCACCTCGCGGGGGACCGGGTCGCGCCGCGGACGCTCGCCGAGGCGGTGCGGGAGGGGCGGCGGGCCGCGTTCGCCCTCGCGGACGCCGACGCGACGGCGG
>NZ_WWFY01000586.1:0-44733 GCF_009864975.1 Pseudonocardia sp. SID8383 | reverse complement strand
GCCCGGGTCGTGGCGGTGGACACCCGCGCCGCGGCGCTCGACCTCGCCCGCGAGTGCGGCGCACACGCGGTCTGCGGGCCGGCCGAGGTGGTGTCCGTGGTGGACGTCGTCTCCGACGGACGCGGCGCGGACGTCGTGCTGGACTTCGTCGGCGCCCAGGCGACCCTGGACGGGGCCGGGCCGCTGCTGCGCACCGCGGGCGAGCTGGTGGTCGTCGGCGGGGCGGGGGGCGTGCTGCCGGTGAGCAAGCCGGGTCCGCTGCCGTCCGGGGCCCGGCTGCGCCTGCCGTTCTGGGGGTCGCGCGACGAGCTGGTCGCGACCGTCGGCCTGGCCCGGGAGGGTCGGATCCGCTCCCGGACGACCACCTACCCGCTCTCCGACGTGACCCGCGCGCTGGACGACCTGCGCGCCGGGCGGGTGCTCGGGCGGGCCGTGCTCGTGCCCGACCGGCCCGGGTCGGACCCCGCCACCGGTCAGCGGGCCGACCACCCGCCGTCGACCACCAGCTCCGACCCGGTCGTGTAGCCGGACTCGCGGCTCAGCAGGAACGCGACCGCGGCGGCGACCTCCTCCGGCCGCCCCAGCCGGCCCATCGGGGTGTTCGCCAGCATCGCCCGGTGCCGGTCGGTGCCGGCGAAGCGACCGAGGAGCTGGTCGGTGCCGACGAAGCCGGGGACGACCGCGTTGACCCGTACCCCGGCCCCCGCCCAGTGCAGGGCGGCGTTGCGGGTCATCGACCGGACCGCTCCCTTGGCCGCGGCGTAGGCGAAGCTGTTGCCGAGGCCGCCGGTGGTGCCCAGGATCGACCCCACGTTGACGATCGAGCCCCCGCCGGACCGCTCGATGACCGGCCCGCAGTGCCGCATTCCCAGCCACGTGCCGAGCTGGTCGACGGCCACCACCTCGTCCCACCGGGTCCGGGACTCGCCGACCACGGTGCCCAGGCTGCCGATCCCGGCGTTGTTCACCAGCCCGGTGAGCGGCCCCGCGCCGGCCACGACGCGCTCCCAGTCGCTCTCGGAGGAGACGTCGAGCGCCGCCGTCCGGGTACGCCCACCCAGACGCCCGGCGAGCGCGACGCAGCCGGCCTCGTCGACGTCGGTCAGCACGACCTCCGCCCCCTCGCCGACCAGCCGCTCGGCGACGGCCGCGCCGAGACCACCGGTCGCCCCGGTCAGCAGCACCGTCGAGCCCTCGAACCGACGCTCGGTCATCCGTTCCTCCGCACACTTGACATACAACTTGAACTGATATTGGTTCAAGGTATGCTCATCGACGAGGCACTGTCCACCACCCGAGCCGTGCGCCGGAGGCTGGACACCACGCGCGACGTACCGGTCGCGCTCATCCGGGAGTGCGTCGGGCTGGCGATGCAGGCTCCTGCCGGGTCGGCGGTGGCCCGGACCCGGTTCGTGGTGGTCCGGGACCCGGAACGGCGGCGAGCGGTGGCCCGCATCTACTCCGAGGTCTACCGCGACAGCTACCGCGAGTCGGCGGGCTACATCGGCCGGGTGCCCCGCACCGACCCGACCGAGCAGCGCATGCAGGAGCGGACCGCACGCTCGGCCGACGCCCTCGAACGCGCCCTGCACGAGGTCGGGACGATCGTGATCGGCTGCCTGGAAGGGGCACGACTGGACGGCGCGGCGGCGATGACGAGCAGCTCGCTGCTCGGCGGGGTGCTCCCGGCGATGTGGAGCTTCATGCTGGCCGCCCGCGCCCGCGGCCTCGGCACCTGCTGGACGACGATGCACCTGGCGCGCGAACGGGACGTCGCCGAGATCCTGGACATCCCCTTCGACCGGGTGCAGCAGGTCTGCCTCACGCCGCTGGCGTTCACCGTCGGAACCGACTTCCGGCCGGCCGCCCGCCCCGGACCCGACGAGGTCGTGCACTGGGACGGCTGGAACACGGGCCGACCAGGTCCGGAACCGGTCCGGGGACTGCTGGACCCCGACCGGCCGGGCCCGACCCCTTGACACGACCGGATCGGTCACGCAACCTTAACTGAGTTCAATTCAACTACGGAGGACGGCATGACGGTCGAGGACGACATCCAGTTCGAGCGTGACGGTCACGTGGCGCGGATCTGGCTCAACCGCCCCCACAAGCGCAACTGCATCACGGTCCCGATGCTGCACCGGCTCGACGAGATCATCACCGAGATCGAGGCGGACCCGGAGCTGCGGGTGGCCGTCGTGCGCGGGCGCGGCAACACCTTCTCCTCCGGCTTCGACCTCGACAGCCTGCAGGCGGACTTCATCGGGACGAGCACCGCGATGGACGTCGCCGTCGTCTCGGCGAAGGTCTGCGACCGGCTCTACAACATGTCCACGCCGTCGGTGGCGGTCCTGGAGGGCTACGTCACCGCGGGCGGGTTCGAGGTCATGATCTCCTGCGACTTCGCGATCGCCGAGGACACCGCGCAGATCGGTGACTTCCACATCCGCCGCGCCCTGTTCGGCGGCGCCGGCCCGATCTACCGGCTCCCGCGGATGCTCGGCATCCGCAAGACCAAGGAGCTGATGCTCACCGGCAAGCTGCTCAGCGGCACCGAGGCCGCCGACTTCGACCTGGTGAACGCCAGCGCTCCCGCGGACGAGCTCGACGCGACCGTGGAGGAGTTCATCAGCCACCTGACGGACAAGAGCCCGTTCCAGATGAAGCTGACCAAGATGGCGGTCGACCGCGGCCTCGACGCCGACATCGCGTCCCTCATGGTGCTCGAGCACCTCGCGGTCGGCGTCACCCTGAACTCCGACGACGCCGCCGAGGGCGTCGCCGCGTTCCTGGAGAAGCGCGAGCCCAAGTGGACGGGTCGCTGACCCGCACGAGAGTGGTGTCGGCGGTCCGGCGCACCGCGCTGGTCGTCGGCGCCCGTGTC
The DNA here is from genome assembly GCF_009864975.1 of Pseudonocardia sp. SID8383. Taxonomy (NCBI): domain Bacteria; kingdom Bacillati; phylum Actinomycetota; class Actinomycetes; order Pseudonocardiales; family Pseudonocardiaceae; genus Pseudonocardia; species Pseudonocardia sp. SID8383. The sequence goes on along the minus strand of NZ_WWFY01000586.1, from coordinate 41,849 downwards.
CCGGTGGACCGACCTCGAGGAGGAGGACAGCGATGCCCCGGACCCACACCCCGGCGGACGCCGATCCGCAGCTCGCCGCCCGGGTGCGCGCCGAGCTCGGCGCGGGCGCCGCAGGCCCCCTGACGGCGCTCGAGGGCGGCCGCTCGGGCCTGACCTACCGCATCGACGCCGGCGGGATGCCGCTGGTGGTCAAGGCGGTGCCGCCCGGCCGCGAACCGGTCGGGCGCCACGACGTCCTGCGCCAGTCCCACGTGCTCTCGGCGCTGGCCGACAGCGGGGTACCGGTGCCGGCCGTCGTCGCCCGCGGCGACGAGGCACCGGCCTGGTTCGCGATGGAGTTCGCGCAGGGTACGGCGTCCGAGCCCGTCCTCGAGCCGTCCGACACCGATCACGTGCTCGGCCGGCTGCGGATGCTCGCGGCCGCGCGTGTCCTCGGGGCGCTGCACGCCGTCCCGGTCGACCGGCTCGTCGCGGGGGTCGTCCGGGCCGGCGGCGTCCGGCCCGAGGTCGCCGGGCCGGCCGACGAGCTCGCCCGCTGGACGCGGACGATGCACGCGGTCCCGGCCGGGATCCGCCCGGGAGCGGCGGAGCTCCTCGAACGGCTCGCCGCGACCGTGCCCGAGCCCGCTCCCCCGGTGCTCGTGCACGGCGACTTCCGGCTCGGCAACCTCCTGTGCACCGGCACCACGCCCACCGCGCTGGTGGACTGGGAGATCTGGGGGCTGGGCGACCCGCGCGTCGACCTCGGCTGGTTCGGGGTGTTCACCGACGGCGCGCTGTTCCCGGGCGTCGGCGGTGTCGTCTCGGGCCTCCCGGACGAGGACGAGCTCGACGACGCCTACCGGGCCGCCCGCGGCGACGACGGCGGCACCGCCGCCGGCACGACCTGGTTCCGCGCGCTCGGGCGGCTGAAGATGGCCGCGATCATGGGGCACAACCTGCGCCGGCACCGCGAGGGCCGCCACCACGACCCGGTCCAGGAGCAGCTGCCGCCCACGATCCGTGCGCTCATCGGCTCGGCCGCCGCCCTGCTCGACCGGAGCCCGTCGTGACCGCCGAGGGCCGGGCCCCCGCCCCGGCGGAGCTGTTCGACCTGACCGGCCGGACCGCCGTCGTCACCGGGGCGTCCTCCGGGCTGGGCGCACGGTTCGCGCGCGTGCTCTCCGCGGCGGGCGCGACCGTCGTCGTCGCCGCGCGGCGGGCCGGGCGCCTGGCCGAGGTCGCCGACGGCGACGACCGCCTGCACCCGGTGGTCGCCGACGTCGCCGACGGGGCCGACCGGGAGAACCTGATCGAGGCGGCGCGGGCGCTCGGCTCGGGGACGGTCGACGTCCTGGTCAACAACGCCGGCGTCGAGGGCTCCGGCCCGCCGGCCGAGGAGACCGCCGCCGGTTTCGCCGGGGTGCTGGACACCAACCTCGTCGCCCCCTTCCACCTGTCCCAGCTCGCCGCCCGGCACCCGGGGTCGGACGGCCTGTCCATCGTGAACATCGGCTCGGTGCTCGGGCTCGTGTCGGCCGCGCCGCTCGGCGGTGCGAGCTACGCCGCCTCCAAGGCCGGGCTCCTCGGGCTCACCCGCGAGCTCGCCGGCCACTGGGGCCGCGACCGGGTCCGGGTCAACGCGCTGGCCCCGGGCTGGTTCGCGACCGAGATGAACACCGACCTGTTCGCCGACGAGCGGTCCGTCCGCTGGATCGGGAGGAACACGATGCTGCGACGTCCAGGACGTCTGCACGAGCTCGACACCGCCCTGCTGTTCCTGGCGACGCCGGCGAGCTCCTACCTGACCGGTCAGGTCCTGACCGTCGACGGGGGGTGGACCGCCCGATGACGCCGACCGCCCCGCCGAGCCGCGCGGAGCTCGAGGAGTTCCGTCGTACCGCCCGCGCCTGGGTCGCCGGGCACCTGCCCCCGCGCCGCGAGCGCCACGACCGCTCGGTGGCCGTGTTCCACGATCTGCCGCACGAGCAGGAACGGGCCCTGATCGCACGCGTCCAGGACTGGACGCGGACCCGGTACGACGCCGGGTACGGCGCCCTGACCTGGGCGGTCGAGGACGGCGGCGCCGGGCTCAGCGACCTGCACGAGGAGGTGTTCGCCGAGGTCGAGCGCGAGTTCGAGACCCCGGGCCAGCACGAGCTCACCTCGGTCAGCACCGCACTCGTCGCCCCGACCGTGCGCCTGTTCGGCACGCCGGCCCAGCGCGAGCTGCTGGTCACCCCGCTGCTGCGCGGCGACGAGCTGGCCTGCCAGCTGTTCTCCGAGCCCTCGGCGGGCTCCGACCTCGCCGGGCTCGGCACCCGGGCCGTCCGCGAGGGCGACGGCTGGGTCGTCAACGGGCAGAAGGTCTGGAGCTCGGGGGCGCAGTTCGCCGGCTGGGGCGAGCTGATCTGCCGTACCGACCCCGACGCCGTCAAGCACCGCGGCCTCACCGCGTTCCTGCTCCCGATGGACACCCCCGGCGTCGAGGTCCGGCCGCTGCGCCAGATGTCGGGCGGGACGTCGTTCTGCGAGGTGTTCCTCGACGACGTCCGCATCCCCGACACGCTGCGCCTCGGCGAGGTCGGCGGCGGGTGGGGCGTCACCCTGGCCACCCTGGGTTTCGAACGCGGCCACTCGGGCGCGAACGCCGACCTCGGCGGCGGGTTCGCCGACCTGCTCGGCGACGCGCGGGCGCTGGGCCGGACCGACGATCCCGATGTCCGCCGGATCCTCGGCGAGGTCTGGGTCGCCGAGCGGATCGCCGAGCTCTCCGCCCAGCGCGACCGCGAGGCCCGGCTGGCCGGCACCGACGTCGGAGCCGTCGGCTCGCTGCGCAAGCTCGTCTGGGCCCAGCGGCTGGCGCTCGTGTCCGACGCGGCCGCGCAGGTCCTCGGCCCGAGGCTGGTCGCCGACGCCGGGGACGGCACCCACCGCTGGGTGGAGCACGTGCTCGGCGCACCGGGCTACCGGATCGCCGGGGGCTCCGACGAGGTGCAACGCACGATCATCGCCGAGCGGCTGCTCGGCCTCCCGCCGGAACCCCGCGCCGACCGCGGTGTGGCATGGAAGGACGTCCCCCGATGAGCACCACCGCGACGGGTAGCACCGTCACCGAGGCCGTCGCTCGGGCGCGCGCCGCAGGCGCCCCGCTGACCGGGCGGAGGGCGCTGGTCACCGGCGGCTCACGCGGCCTGGGCCGGGAGATCGCGATCGCGTTCGCCGCCGCGGGTGCGGACGTCGCGATCGTCTCCCGGAAGAAGGACGCCTGCACCGGGCTGGCCGCCGAGCTGGCCGAGGCCACCGGGCGGCGGGTGACCGGGCACGGCGCGCACGTCGGCGAGTGGGACCGGCTGGACGGTCTGCTCGACGAGGTCGAGGACGGCCTCGGGCCGGTCGACGTCCTGGTCAACAACGCCGGGATCGCGCCGGTGTACCCGAGCCTGCACGGCGTCACCGAGGAGCTGTTCGACAAGATCGTCTCGGTCAACCTCAAGGGCCCGTTCCGGATGATGGCCGTCGCCGGCAGGCGGATGGCCGCACGGGGCGGCGGCGCGATGCTGAACATCTCCTCCATGGCCTCGGGCCGCCCCACCGCCGGCGACCTCCCCTACGCCGCGGCCAAGGCGGCGCTCAACACGCTCACCGCGGGGTTCGCCCAGGAGTACGGCCCGACGGTCCGGGTCAACACCATCGTGGCCGGGCCGTTCCGCACCGACATCAGCGCCTCCTGGGACATGGCGGCCGTCGACGAGATGGCCCGGAGCTGGCCGTCGCGGCGGGTCGGCGAACCGTCCGAGATCGTGGGCGCCGCGCTCTACCTGTGCGGGCCCACGGCGAGCTACACGACGGGCAGCCTGCTGGCCGTCGACGGCGGACGGCTGGCCGCGCCGTGACGTTCGTGGACGACGGGCTGCTGACCGACACCCCCGACGGCCCGGCGCTGCTGGGCAGCCGGTGCACCGACTGCGGGGCCCACACCTTCCCCCGCCAGACCGGCTGCCCGCGCTGCTCCGGCGCCCGGATGGCCGACGTGCCGCTGCACCGCACGGGGACCCTGTGGACCTGGACCGTGCAGGGGTTCCGGCCCAAGCCGCCCTACACCGGGACCGCGGGCCACGAGCCCTACGGCGTCGGCTACGTCGAGCTCGACGGGCAGCTGCTGGTCGAGGCCCGCCTCACCGAGTCCGACCCGGCCCGGCTGCGGATCGGCATGCCGATGGAGCTCGCGATCGTCCCGTTCCGGCAGGCCGACGACGGACCGACGCACACCTTCGCCTTCGCCCCCGCGGGAGACCTCTCATGACCGGAGTCGCGATCATCGGGGCCGGGATGCACCGGTTCGGCCGCACCGAGGGCGTCCCGGGGCGGGCGCAGGCCGTGCACGCCGCGCGCGCGGCGCTCGCCGACGCCGGCCTCCGGTTCTCCGACATGGGTTTCGGCTTCGGGGGCTCGCACTCGGCCGGCGACGCCGACACCCTCGTGTCCGAGCTCGGGCTCACCGGCCTGCCGTTCATCAACGTCCACAACGGCTGCGCGACCGGTGGCTCCGCGCTGATCGCCGCCCAGGCCGCGATCGCCTCCGGGGCGCACGACCTCGGCATCGTCATCGGCTTCGACAAGCACCCCCGGGGCGCGTTCGACACCGACCCGGCCGACCACGGCATCGGCTCCTGGTACGGCGAGACCGGGCTCATGGTGACCACCCAGTTCTTCGGGATGAAGATCCAGCGCTACCTGCACGAGCACGACATGGAGCCGGACCTGCTCGCCCTGGTCGCGGAGAAGGCGTTCCGCAACGGGGCTGCCAACCCGATGGCCTGGCGCCGGAAAGAGCTCGACGCGGCCGAGATCGCCGCCTCGACGATGATCTCCGACCCGCTCACCCAGTACATGTACTGCTCGCCGGGCGAGGGTGCGGTCGCGCTGGTGCTGTGCCGGGCCGACCGGGCCCGCGAGCACACCGACCGCCCGGTGTTCCTGCGCGGCGCGGCGTTCCGCAGCCGGCGCTACGGCTCGTTCGAGGTCTTCTCCCCGTGGCTGGCGACCGACCGCGCCGACTCCCCCACCGTCGAGGCCGCCCGTGCCGTGTTCGAGCAGGCCGGCATCGCCCCGTCCGAGGTGGACCTCGCGCAGGTGCAGGACACCGAGTCCGGGGCCGAGCTGATGCACATGGCCGAGACCGGGCTGTGCGCCGACGGCGAGCAGGACGAGCTCATCCGGTCCGGGGCGACCGCGGTCGACGGCCGGCTGCCGGTCAACACCGACGGCGGCTGCCTGGCCAACGGGGAGCCGATCGGGGCGTCGGGCCTGCGGCAGGTGCACGAGAACGTGCTGCAGCTGCGCGGCGAGGCCGGCCCCCGACAGGTCCCGGGCGGGCCGCGGGTCGGGTTCACACACGTCTACGGGGCACCGGGCATCTCCGCCTGCACGGTGCTCACACGCTGAGGAGGACCAGGTATGTCGTGGGGTTTCGAGTCCGACGAGGCATGGCAGGCCGAGCTCGACTGGGTCGAGACGTTCGTGCGGGAGCAGGTCGAGCCCGTCGACCAGGTGGTCGAGCACGCGTGGAACCCGCGTGACCCGGTCCGCAACGCGCTGATCAGACCGCTGCAGCAGCAGGTCCGGGAACGCAAGCTGTGGGCCTGCCACCTCGGCCCGGAGCTCGGCGGCGAGGGCTACGGGCAGCTGCGCCTCGCCCTGCTGAACGAGAAGCTGGGCCGGACCCACTCCGGACCCGTCGTGTTCGGCTGCCAGGCCCCGGACTCGGGCAACGCCGAGATCCTCGCGCACTACGGCACCGACCACCTGAAGCGGACCTACCTCGACCCGCTGGTCGAGGGCGACATCGTGTCCTGCTTCTCGATGACCGAGCCGCACGGCGGGTCCGACCCGACCGGGTTCCGGACCACCGCCCGGCTCGACGGCGACGAGTGGGTGGTCAACGGCGAGAAGTGGTTCTCCAGCCATGCCCTGTTCGCCGAGTTCCTCATCGTGATGGCGGTGACCGAGCCGGACGCTCCGCCGCACCGGTCGATGTCGATGTTCGTGGTCCCGGCCGACGCGCCGGGCCTGGAACGGGTGCGCGACGTGTCGGTGTGGGGCCACGACGAGCCGGTCGGCACCCACCAGTACCTGCGCTACACCGACGTGCGGGTACCGGCCGAGAACCTGCTCGGCGGGCGGGGCGAGGGGTTCGCCGTCGCCCAGACCCGGCTCGGCGGCGGCCGCATCCACCACGCGATGCGCACCGTCGGTCTGGTGCAGTCGGCCTTCGAGATGATGAAGCGCCGTGCGGTGTCGCGCAGCAGCAAGGGCACGCGCCTGGCGGACAAGCAGCTGGTCCAGGAGATGATCGCCGACTCGTGGATCCAGCTCGAGCAGTTCCGGCTGCTCGTGCTGCGCACCGCGTGGCGGATCGACCGCTACGACGACTACAAGCGGGTCCGGGCCGACATCTCGGCGGTCAAGGCCGCGATGCCGAAGGTCCTCGCCGACATCGCCGGGCGGGCCATCCAGATCCACGGGTCGCTGGGGATCTCGCAGGAGCTCCCGTTCGGCAAGTGGGTCATGGAGTCGTTCCACATGGGACTGGCCGACGGAGCCACCGAGGTCCACAAGATCAACCTCGCGCAGGCGCTGCTGCGCGGGACCGAGCCCGACGACGGCCTCTTCCCGCCCTACATCCGGCCGACGCTGCGGGCCCGGGCCCGCGAGCGCTTCGCCGACCTGCTCGCCGAGGTCGCCGACGACGCCGAGCCCGTCCGATGACCGCGGCGCCGACCCCGACCCCGGCCCGGGTTCCGATCCCGACCCTGACCCCCGACGGTGACGCCGAGGCGCTGCGGGAGGTCGTCCGCGACTTCCTCGCCCGCCACGGCGACGCCGACGGGGTCCTGCACGGCCGCCCGGCCGGCCCCGAGGAGCGGCGGACGGTCTGGCGGCGGTTCGCCGGGGAGCTCGGCGCCGCGGGCCTCGATGTCCCGGAGCGCCTCGGCGGTGCCGGCGCGGGGTTCCGCGAGGTCGCCGTCGTCTCCGAGGAGATGGGCCGCTCGCTGGCCCGCCTCCCCTGGTTGTCGACGTCGGTGATGGCGCTGGGTGTGCTGGCCGGGACCGGCGAGGACGAGCTGATCGGGCGGCTGGTGTCGGGCGGGACGACGGCGGCCGTCGCAGTGCACGACGCGACGGCCGACGCCCCGGCCCGGGCCGTCCGGACCCCGGACGGCTGGCGGGTGACCGGTCGCAAGGACCTGGTCGTCGACGGGGCCGAGGCCGACGTCCTGCTGGTCGCCGCGTCCTCGCCGGACGGGCCGGTCGTGCTCGCCGTCGACGCCGCGGCCCCCGGGACGACGGCCGCCGGGGTCCGCGCGCTCGATCCGACCCGGCCACTCGCCGAGGTCGGTCTGCACGAGAGCCCGGCCCGGCTCGTCGCGGGTCCCGACACCGCCGCCGCGGTCCTGTCCGGGGCCCGTCACCGCACCCGCGCCGCACTGGCCTGCGAGCAGACCGGCGGGACCGGCGCGGCCCTGGACATGGCCGTACGGCACGCGTGCGACCGCGTGCAGTTCGGCCGGCCGATCGGGACCTTCCAGGCGGTGAAGCACCGGTGCTCGGACATGCTGGTCCAGCTCGAGGCGGCCCGGTCGGCGTCGTTCTGGGCGGCGGCCTGCGCGGCGGACGACGAGGCCGCGCTCCCGATCGCCGCCCGCACCGCCGCGCTGGTCTGCGGCCGGGCGTACACGTGGGTGGCGGCCGAGAACGTCCAGGTGCACGGTGGCATCGGGTTCAGCTGGGAGCATCCGGCCCATCTGCACGTCCGGCGGGCCGCGACCAGCCGGGTGCTGCCGGACGGCGAGCCCGACGGCGCGGCGGGTCTGCTCGACGAGGTGCTCGGTGCCGGCCGGACGTGACCCGAAGCCGGTTCGGGCGAACGGCTACGCTGGCGCGACCGCCACGCGAAAGGGGCCCGACGATGAGCATCGCTGCGCTCACCGAGCCCGACGACGGTCCCCGCTCGAAGCGGCCGGCCATCCTCGCGGCCGCCGTCGAGTGTTTCGGGGAGGTCGGCTTCGAGGCCACCCGGTGGTCCGAGGTCGCCACCCGGGTGGGCATCGGCCAGCCCGCGCTCTACCACTACTTCGAGTCCAAGACGCACTGCCTGCTGACGATCATGCGGCTGGGCCTGCGCAACTCCGACGAGGCGTTCCGGGCCGCGGTCGCCGAGTCGTCGACGGCGCACGACGGGTTGCGCGCGGCGGTGCGGGCGGCCTTCGAGGTCCCACCGCAGGAGGTGCAGCAGAACCGGATCCTGCAGGCGAACATCGCGCTGCTGGCCGGTCGCCGCTCCTCGGAGCGGGAGGAGTCCGAGCGCCAGGCGTGCCGCAAGCTCGTGGCGCGCATCGAACGCAACTGGGCCGACCTCGTGCAGCACGGCATCGACCGGGGCGAGTTCGCCCGGCACGACCCGCTGATGATGGCGCGCAGCCTGCTCGGCCTGGTCGTGAGCGTCTGGCGGTGGTACCGCCCGGACGGCTCGCTGGAGCTGCCGGCGATCGCCGGGTTCATCGGGGGCTGTTGCGTCCGCATGGTCGACGAGGGGCCCTCCGGGTCCTGAGGCCGAGCGCCGGCCGACGGTCTTGTCCCGCCCGGGACCGAGCCGTAAGGTCGTACTGAACTGAATTCAAGTCGTTGCTTCGCTGCATCACATCCCCCCGTCGGAGAGGACGGTCGCATGGTCATCGTCGACTACTACTCCCGGTTGGACGGGGCCGAGCCGCTCAGCGGGCTCGACCTGGTCGAGCCGGACATCGAGTTCCTGATCGCGCTCCCGGGTGGGGAGGTGACGGGGTCCGGGCGTGCCGACCTCGCCGCCTACATCTCCGGTCGTCCACCCGTCGGACGCCGTCACGGGGTGCTCCGGAGTTCGGTCGACGGCGACCTCGAGATGGTGTACGGCGTCGTGACCGAACAGGACGGTCGCCGGACCGGGGCGTTCTCCGGGGTCGCGCTCGTCTCACCGGGCGGGTTGATCTCCCGCTACCAGGTCTTCTTCCACCCGAGCTTCTCCCTGTATCCGCAGCCGGAGGTGGCGGCGTGAGCGCAGCGACTCGGAGCGTGCTGTCCCGCTGGTTCGGCACCATCGACTCCGACACCCCGGAGCGGATCCTCGACCTGATCGCACCGGGGTTCCGGTTCTCGATCGTGTTCGGCACCGGCGGCGGGGCCGCCACCGACTTCCACGGTGGGCGCGCCGAGCTGGAGGGCTACCTCGACCAGCGCGAGAAGGGCGTACTGACCCACCACGTCCTGTCCGAGGCCGTCGTCGGCCGGGACGAGCTGGTCCTCGGCCAGGCCCGGCGCGCCGGCGCCTTCGAGTCGACCTTCGTCGCCTCGGCCCGGCTCGACGCCGACGACCGGGTCGCGGCCCTGATGATCGGTCGCTCGCCGCAGCTGGACATCGAGTCGATCTGAGCCGGCGGCACCGCCGGCCATTGCGCAAGGAGGCGTCATGTTCAATCTCGTCCTGCTCGCCGCTCGTCCACCGGAGTGGACCCACGACGAGTTCATCACCTGGTGGCGCGGCGAGCACGCGGAGATGACCTACCCGCTGCCCGGCCTGCGCGCGTGGCGCCACACGGCCGTGAGCAGCGCACTGGAGGAACGCTCCGAGGGTTGGGACGGGTTGTCGGTCCTGAGCTTCGACGACGAGGAGTCGGCCCGGGCGGCCCTCGCCAGCGACGAGTGGAAGGCCGCCGTGGCACACGTCGGGTCCATGCGGGGCAGGCGGATCGCCCTGCTCGGCGACGAGCGCGAGATGGTGCAGGGCTGAGATGCGCGCGCTGGTCACCGAACTGGACCGCCGGGCCGGGGCCGACCCCGGCCAGGTCGTCGCGATCGACGGCGCCGGCCCGCACGACCTCGCGACCACCCTCGCGGCGGCCGGGGAGCTCGCCGAGGTGCTGGCGGGCTGCACCGGCCCGCGCCCGACCGTCCTGCTCCAGGCCGAGAACACCTGGCGGACCGTGGTCTGTGCCCTCGCCGTCGGACGGGTGGACGGCACGCTCGCCCTGCTGAGCGGCCATGCGACCGCGCCGGAGTTCGCCGCGGCGCAGGAGGATCTGGACCCGGACGTCGCGATCGCCTCACCCCAGAGTGCCTCGACCTGGGACACCGGCTCGGTGGGGCCTGCCCGGGTCACGGTGCTGGACGGGTGGACCCTGACCGGCCGGGTGGAGACCCGGCCGGGCCGGTGGGGCGACGGAGTGGTGATCGGCCTGACCTCCGGGTCGACCGGCCGTGCGAAGGGGGTGGTCCAGACCGAGGCGGCGTTGCGCTATGCCGGGCGTGCCACCGTCGAGGCGGTCGGCCTGCGGGCGGGCGATCCGGTCGGCGCCCTCGTCCCTCTGTCCTCGGCCGCAGCCGTCTGCTTCGGGCTCTACCTGCCGCTCATGCTCGGCGGACCGATCCTGCTCGCCGGGCGCTGGAGCCCGCCGGAGGCCGTGGAGCTCCTGGCCGCGCACGGGGCCCGGTGGACGATGTGCGTGCCCACGATGGCGTTGCAGATGGGCATGCAGGCCCCCGAGGCCGGGATGTTGTCGGCGATGACGGCCATGACCGTCGGCGGCGGCCCGATGGACCGCGGTGCTCTCGCCCGTGCGGAGCAGCGGCTGGGCACCCGGTTCCTGCGGGTGTTCGGCATGTCCGAGTGCCTGGGCCACACGACGTCCTCGCCGTCGGACCCCGAGGAGGTGCGGCTCGGGACCGACGGTGTGCCGTTCCCGGGGACCCACCTGCGCGTGGTCGACGCCGACGGAGCCGGGGTCCCGGCGGGCACGGTCGGGCGCGCCCAGGTCCGAGGCCCGTCGTTGTTCGCCGGGTACGCCGGGGCGGGCAGGCTCGCACCCCCCGACCTGACCGCGGACGGCTACCTCACGACCGGCGACCTGATGTCCGTCGACGCCGACGGCCGGGTGTCGGTGCGGGGCCGGGAGAAGGACATCATCATCCGCGGCGGGCGCAACATCGACATCCACGAGGTGGAGAGCGCGCTCGCCCGGCACCCGTCGGTCGAGCAGGTGTGCGTGGTGCCCGTCCCGGACGACGTCCTCGGCGAACGTGTGGCAGCCCTGCTCGTGACGTCACGGCCCGGCATCGACCTCGAGGCCGTCCGGGCGCATCTGGACGCCGAGGGGCTGGCGAAGGGCAAGTGGCCCGAACACGTGCTCGTCGTGGACGCCCTGCCCCAGAACCGGGTGGGAAAGCTGTCGCGTCCGGAGGCGACCCGCCTGGCGTGTCGGCTCGCGACCCCGGCAGCGAGCTGACGGGCGCCTGCCCACGCCTCGTTCTCGGGAACCCTCCCGAGCGACATCCGGACCATGGCCGGCATGGATCGAGCAGAATCACGCACAAGCATCAGGACCGCTGGGCCCCTCCCAGGTCCAGGACCGGCGATGACCGGTCGCCGCTGACCGGGTACCGCGTAGACGTCCCCCTCCCTCGTCGGGGACCGGATCGTCAGCGGAGGACGGCGGCGTTCCCCTCGCGGTAGGTCGTGACCGCGGACTCGGGGAACCGGGTCGCGAACTTCGACGAGTCGGATGGGGCGTGGTGGCCCGCACACGTGCACGTGTGCGAGCCACTGCGGCAGGGACGGCCGGCGCCGATCACCAGGACGTCGGTGCGGCTCCTGTCCGGGGCCGACAGGATGCCGGACCAGACGCCGGTCGTCTCCCCGGTCGGTGGGGTGTCACGAGGTGGAGGTGCGAGCTAGAGCGAGGTCCAGATGGTCTCGGCGTCGACGATGCGGTGGTGCCGCCAGGTGACTGCTCGTTCCACGGCGGCGGCGACACCGGCGACCGTGAGGGTCCCGAGCAGCCAGCCGGGCAGGAGCACCGGTGAGGTGAACGTCCCGACCCGGTCCGCCACCTCCGGGATCGAGGTGACCATCTCGAGCCATACGGGTGTGGCGAGGACGAGATTGACCAGCAGGATCACTACGGCGGTGACGGCGATCGCCCGGCTCGTACGCGGGCGGTCCCGGGTCAGGGCTGCGCGCCGGTGCTCCAGGGTCCCCGGGGCCGGGGCCAGTCTGCGTTCCCGTCCGTCGGGGGTGACGAGATGGACCCGGGTGACGCCGTACAACCCGGCGTCGACCTCGATCCTCCCTCCGGGACGGTGAAGGTGGCGGGCATCTCGGCCGTGCTGGTGCGCTGCCCGTCCCGGTAGAGCCGGGCGCGGTGGTCCTCGGTGGTGCGGGTCTCGACGGCCCAGACGGCTGGGCCGTCGGGGTCCGGCAGCGTGATCGTGTGAACGGTGCGGCTCAGTGCCTGGTGGAGCCGAACGGGTCGGAGGGCCATCGTCACCTTCTCCTGTCTGCGGGAACGGGGTCCCGAGCGGGTCAGAGGCTGCATCGGGCATCGGCCGGAGGGGTCTCGAGGTCGAGGAGATAGGCGTTGACCGCATCGTCGACGCACGCGCTGCCACCGAGGAGGTAGGCGCCGTGCTGCTTGCCGTCGACGGTGAGCAGGCTCGCGCCGAGGGTTCGTGCCATGGAGACGCTGCCCTCGTACGGCGTCGCCGGGTCACCGGTGACCCCCACGACGAGCGTCTCGGGAAGGCCCTCGACCTCGGCGGGCAGCCACGGGTCGTCGCGGGTCGGTGGCGCCGGCCAGCCCTCGCACTCACTGTGGAAGGTCCCGCCCGTCAGCACGTCGACATCGAACATCGGCGCGACCTCCGCGACCTCACGCGCGTGCGCGGTCTGCTCCTCCGGTGTCAGGCGGGGCCAGTCCATGCAGCGCACGGCGATGTTCGTATCGATGTCGGTGGTGTAGACGCCGTCGGCGGTGCGGCTGTAGAAGCCGTCGCGCAGGGCGAGGATCTCCTCGTCCCGCCCCGCGTCGAGCGCGGTCAGGGCGGAGATCAGCGTGGGCCAGTGGGCCTCCGCCGCCAGGCCCGCCGTGATCCCGAGATACACGTCCCAGACGCTCACGTCCCTGCCGTCGGCGGTGGGCACCGGCGTCCCGACCAGCGGCGCGACGATCTCGTGCAGACGCTCGTTCGCCGCCGCGGGATCGGGCCCGAGGACACAGTCGGGTGACTGGGCGCAGAGCGCGGCGACCTCGTCGAACCGGGCCTGGGAGGCGGTGAACTGGGCGAGGCGGAGCTCGCTCGGTGTCCAGTCGGGCCCGACGGCGCTGTCGAGCACGACGGCACGGACCTTGTCGGGGTGCGCGGCGAGGTACATGGCACCGATCTCGGAGCCGTAGCTGTAGCCGAGGAAGGTCAGCCGCTCGTCGCCGAGGACCTCCCGCATGATGTCCATGTCCCGCACGACGTTCGCCGATCCGGCGTTGACGAGGTTCTCGACGCCTCCGGAGCCGTCGATGCAGCGCTGCGCGTGGTCCACCGCCTGCTCGGCGCTGGTGATGTCGTACACGGCGCCGAACCGGGGCACGTCCCCTGCGTCGTATTCCTCGTCGGTGTAGCAGTCGAGGGCCGGGGTCGACGCCCCGATCCCGCGCGGGTCGAAGCCGACGATGTCGAAGCGCTCGGCGACGGGACCGTTCTGCCACTGGGGCAGGAAGGACGCCACGAAGCTGGCGCCGGGGCCGCCGGGGTTGATCAGCAGTGACCCCTCGGCCTCTCCCCGGGCGGGGAGACGGGTGAGGGCGATCCGTGCCCTCTCCCCCGCCGGGGCGTCGTAGTCGAGTGGGACCTCGACCGACGCGCACTCCAGTGCGGGGTTCGCGAACAGCTCGGCGTCCGCGGCGTTGGTCGCGGTGTCCGTACAGCTGCCCCAGTCCGGTTCCTGCGTCAGGTAGGCGGCTATGTCCGCCTGCCCAGCGGGCTCCGGCGGGGTCGCCGACGTGCAGGCCGCCGACAGGACGAGGGGGATGACGGTGAGGGCCACGGCGAGACGCGGCACGGTCCGTCGCGATCGGTGCGGGCGTCGGCGATACGAGGACATGTCTCTCCTGGGGCGGGTCCGGGTGCGGCGGCGATGTGCGTCCGACCGGGTCGACGACCTGCAGGTGCGGAAGGACCTGCCGACCGTGACCGGGATGCGCCGGACGCGGACCGCTGTGGGCTCGACGGCGGCGCGGCCGGGTGGGTGCTACGCCCGGACCGACGCGGTTTCTAGCATGAACGCGCTAGAAACGTAGCATGCTCATGCCACATCGGGCGATAGAGTGGGGCCATGCCCAGACGCGTGGACCCGGATGCCCGGCGGGCGCAGGTCGCCGACGCCGTGATCGACGAGATCGCCGCGCACGGACTCCGCTCGGTGACCCTCGCCCGGATCTCCGCACGCTCCGGCCTGGCCATCGGGAGCATCCGGCACTACTTCGGCGACAACCTGCGGGAGGTCATGTCGTTCACGTTGGGCGTCCTGCTCCAGCGCGCGGAGCACCGCAACCCGGGACTCTCCGGGGATCCGGCGAGCCGGGTCGCCGAGCTGGTCGTCCTCGTCGCACCCACCAGCGAGCAGGAACGCAAGGAGAACATCGCACTCGTCGAGTACCGGGTGATGGCACGCACGGACCCGGGGTTCGCAGCCGAGGTCGCCACGACCTCGCTCGCGGCCGCGGAGGCGATCCGGTCGCTCCTGCGCGCGGCACTCGCCGACCGTGTGATCGACGAGGAGGCACTGCACCGCGAAGCGATCCTGCTGCTCACCCTGGTCGAGGGCTTCTCGCTCGGTTCGGCGCTGAGCCCGGCCCCGCTGCAGGAGGCCGACGTCCGCGCCGTCGTCACGGACACCCTGCACCGCATCCGTGGCGCCTACCCGCCTCGCCGGGAGACGCCGGTGGAGCGCTCGGGGACCTGAGCCGCCGACGATCACCACGCGGGCGAGCGGCGCATCATCGGCCCGTGAGCCCGCTGCGCCGCGCGCTCACCGGTCCTTGAGCTGGTTCCGGTTGGCCGCGAGGACCTCGTCCGACAGATCCGGGGCGACGTCGGCCACCGCCCGGGCGAGCAGGAGCGCGCCGACCATCTGGCTGAACAGTGCCACCGCCTGCTCCCTGGCCTCGGCCGGGGTGATCTCGGTACCGATCTCCCGGCCGCACTCGATCACCATCTCCGCGATGGCGTCGAAGTAGCCGTCCAGACCGCGGCGGTACTCGGCCTGCGCGCCGGCACCGTGCCGTCCCGCGTCGGAGACGAGTGCGGCCGAGGGACATCCGGCTTCGGGGTGGTCCCGGTGCTCGGCGTCGACGTACTGGTCGATCATGCCGTCCAGGGCGTCGCGCGCCGAACCGGGATGTGCCGCACGGAGGCCGTCGAGCACCGCCAGCGAGTCGATGAAGCCCTGATGCAGGACCTCGACGGCGAGGTCGCTCTTGGACGCGAAGTGGTTGTAGAAGCCGCCGTGGGTCATGCCCGCCGACTTCATCAGTCCGTCGATGCCCGTCCCGTCGATGCCGCGCAGCCGGAACCCCTCGCCCGCCGCGGCCAGGATCCGCTCGCGGTTGCGCTGCTTCTGCTCCCGTGTGACGCGGGGCATGTCGACCACCTCCCAGGCCAGGCCCGGCCGAGTCTAGCCGAATTTCGATGATGGCCACCATCAAAACTGGCCGTCCGGCTTGACGGCACCCACCTCCGGTCGTGTAGTTATTGATGTCGTTCATCATCAAAGGAGGGGTTGTCGTGCGGTTCGGAGCCATCGGCGCCGGGACGGTCGCGCAGGCCGTGGCCGCTCATCTGGTGAGGGCGGGGCACACCGTCACCCTGAGCAACAGCCGCGGCCCCGACTCGCTGCGCGATGTCGTGGCGCGACTGGGGTCGTCGGTGCGGGCAGCGCCGGTCGAGGACGCCGCGCGGGCCGACACGGTGTTCCTGACCGTGCCGTGGCCGCGGGTCGGCGACGCACTGGCCGGGCTCCCACCCTGGGACGGCCGCATCCTGGTGGACACGACCAACCGGATGCCGGAGTCGGCGGACGTCGATCCCGGCGCGAGGACGCCGAGCGAGCTCGTGGCGGCGCTGGCCCCCGGCGCACGCGTGGTCAAGGCGTTCAACACGCTCTACGCCCGCTACATCGCCGCCGACCCCCGGCACCCGGCAGGGCGGCAGCTGCTGTTCCACGCCGGCGACGACACCGCGGCCAAGGCCACGTTCCACGAGCTCGCCGACCGCATCGGGTTCGCCCCGGTCGACGCCGGACCGCTGCGCGACGGCGGACGGCTGATGCAGGTCGGCGGCCCCCTCTCGGCCCTGCACGCCCTGCGCCAGGACCCGGACGGAGAGGCGCGGTGAAGGCACTCGCCTACGAGCGGGCGCACCTGCTCGACGCGTTCGCCATCGATCTGGTCGACGTCGCCGAACCGCGGTTGCGGGCCGGCGACCTGCTGGTCGAGGTGCGGGCGATCGGGGTCAACCCCGGCGAGGCCGCGATCCGGCGGACCCGCAGTGCGCCGCCGGGCGGTCGCGTCGTCCTCGGATGGGAGTTCGCGGGCGTCGTCGTCGCGACCGGGCCCGCGGCCACCGGGTTCGCGGTCGGGGACCGGGTGATGGGCACCGGCGACATCACCCGCGACGGGAGCTGGGCCGAACGCGTCGCGGTCGACCACCGGGTCGTCGCCCCGATCGCCGACGAGCTCACGTTCGCCGACGCCGCATCCCTGCCGATCGGCGTGCTCACCGCGTGGGAGGCGCTCGTCCGCGACGGCGACGCACTGCCCGCCGGCGTCGGGACCGTCCTGGTCGTCGGCGCCGCGGGCGGTGTGGGCTCGATGGCCACGCAGCTGCTGGCGACGTGGACGCAGGCATTCGTGATCGGCACGGCGTCGCGGCCCGAGTCACGGGAGTGGGCCACCGCCTTGGGGGCCGACCTCGTCGTCGACCACCACCGCGACCTCGCCGCCCAGCTGCGCGACGCCGGGGTCGGCCCCGTCGACCTCGTGCTGTCCACCTCGGACACCGGCAGCCGGCTCACCTCGTACGTCGAGCTGCTGCGCCCGTTCGGACACCTCGCCTTCGTCGACGCGCCGGGGCGCTGGGACCTGGAGGCGGTCGCCGGCAGATCGCTGTCGCTGCACGGCGAGATGGTGTTCAGCACGATCGTCACCGGCGGCGACGCCACCCGTCAGGGCCGGATCCTCGCCCGCGCGGCGGGCGACGTCGTGGCGGGACGCCTGCGTCCGATCGGGACGACGACGGTGCAGGGACTGACCCCCGAGGCCATGCGGGCCGCACACACGCTCGTCGAGAGCGGCCGGAGCGTCGGCAAGACCGTGATCACCCTCTGACCCCGGCCCGCAGGGCCCGGGACCCACCGACGGAAGGAACGACCCGGCATGACACCGAACCTGCTGGACGGCGAGTACGTCCCCAGCTCCGATCCCACCACCCGCGACCAGGTCGAGCTCTACGAACGCACCGACGGCCGGGAGGGTGCGACCATGCTGGGCGGCCCCGTCGTCGTCCTGACCACCCGCGGGGCACGGTCGGGCACGCTGCGCAAGACCCCCCTGATGCGGATCGAGCGCGGCGGCGTCTACGCCCTCGGAGCGTCGGCCGGTGGGCAGGCCCGACACCCGGGCTGGTTCCACAACCTGACCGCCCACCCGACGGTGCAGCTGCAGGACGGGGCGCGCCGGGCGCTGATGACCGCGCGCGTCGCCGAGGGCACCGAACGCGCGGACTGGCTCGCCTACGCCGACGGGCTGTACCCGTTCTTCGCCGACCTGCGCGAGCGCGCCGTCCTGACCGGTGACCGGGAGGTGCCGGTGGTGCTGCTCGAACCCGTCACGGACTGACCCGTCGAGGAGTCCCGGCACGGAGCCGGCGGTCACGGGGCCGACCGCGAGTTGCTCGACGGTGGCTCCCCCACCAGGACCGCGAACCCGTCCAGGTGCCGGGCCAGGCTGTAGTCGAACAGCTCGTCGACGTCGGGGACGACTCGCTCATGGACCTGCGCCAGCAAGGGGAAGCGCCCGTCGGCGAACAGCGCGTCGGTCCGTGCACGCTGCGCTTGCCGCCACCGGCCCAGCGACACACCTGTCTCCTGCTCGGCCTCCATCTCGTCCGCTGTGGACAGTGCAGCGTTGATCACCAACGAATGCAGCGCGAGCGCCTCCTGCATCCGCGTGCGCAGTGACAGGCCGAGACCCTCGAGCGCCCGCAGGGTCCACTCGGTGTGCACCATCATGTTCGGCGCCATCGAGGGCCGGGTGAACGACACCGCTCGGGGCAGCCACAGGTGTCGCCGGCACAGCCCCCACTGCCACCGCGCGATCAGCTCCAGTCTGGCTCGCCAGCCGTCGGGTCCGGGGTCGGGGAGTTCCAGCTCCCCGAAGACCAGGTCGGCCATCTCGGTCATCAGGTCGTCCTTGTTCGCGATGTGGCGATAGAGGGACATCGCCCCCACGCCGAGCTCGGCGGCGACCCGCCGCATGGACACCGCCCCCGCACCCTCGACGTCGGCGATCGCGACAGCGGTCCGCAGCACGTGCTCGCGACCGAGCGCCTGCCTCGCTCCGCCGGCCGGACGCGGCGGGAACGGCCGGGAAGCGGACGTGAGCGCCCGGCCCGGCCGGCGCGGCCCGTTCGTGGAGGCGCTGACGACGGTGCCGGAGCCCACCTTCGCCTCGACCAGGCCCTCGTCGCGCAGGACAGCAAGAACCTTCGTCGCGGTCGCGATCGCGACGTTCCACCGGTCGGCAATCTGCCGGATGGACGGGATCCGGTCCCCCGGCCTCAGATCACCGGATCGGATCCGGGCCGCGAACTCCCCGGCGATCCGCCGGTAGAGCGGCTCCGGCTGAGCGTCCTCCGACATGCGGACCTCCTGAGCGTCGTCGTCGACAGCGAAGGAAGTGCACTAGTTCACTTCCGCTGCACTAGTGCACTTTGCAGAGGCATCTGAACACGATTTATTGACCGGCTCACGTCCTCGCGGAGACAGTGTACGCGTAGTTCGATACAGCGTACGCACTCAGCGAGCCGGAGCTTCGCCACCCGGCGATCCGCCCCGCACCGCCCGCCGGACCGGAAAGGACATCCCCATGCTCACCGTCGCCGAGGAAGTCGTCCTCATCGCCCTCGACGAGGACACCGGCAGGGGCGGGACCCGCCTCGGCCTGGACTGGGCCGTGGCCGGTGCGGTCGTCGTCGAGCTGGCCCTCGCCGAGCGCATCGCCGTGGGGGACGACGACGTCGTCACGGTCGTGGACCCGGCCCCGACAGGGGCCGGGCACCTCGACACCGTCCTCGCCGAGGTCGCAGGCCGGGTGAAGGTCTCGACGCTGTTGCGACGGACGCGCGCCGGGGCGCCGGGGCGCGCCATCGCCGCGCTCGTCGAACGCGGTGTGCTCCGGCGCCGACGCGGCCGGCTGCTCGGTCTCGTCCCGGCGCACCGCTACCCCACACAGGACTCCTCGGCCGGATCCGAGATCCGCAGCAGGCTCGCCGACGCCGTCCTCGACGGGAACGAGCCCGACGAGCGCACCGCTGCCCTGATCGGCGTGCTGCACGCCGCGAGGCTGTGGCGCCGCGCGCTGCCCACCGGTCACCGGAGGCAGGTCCGCACACGGATGGGCGACATCGCCACGGGGCAGGCCGTCGGTCCCGCAGTACGCAAGGCCATCGCCCGGACGAAGGGCGCCATCGCCGCGATGGCCGCATCGGGCTGAACCGACCGAACAGACGGACAGGAGCGACCCGATGGTGACCGACATCGACACCGACTACCTCGTGATCGGCGCAGGCGCGACCGCGATGGCGTTCGTCGACACGGTGCTGACCGAATCGCGGGCGACCGTCACCATGGTCGACCGCTACCACCGACCCGGCGGACACTGGACCATCGCCTACCCCTTCGTACGGCTGCACCAACCGTCGGCGATGTACGGCGTGAACTCCCGCCCGCTCGGCGAGGACCGGGTCGACCGGACGGGCTGGAACGCCGGGATGTACGAGCTGGCGGGCGCCGCCGAGATCTGCGACTACTTCGACCAGGTGATGCGCCGGACGTTCCTGCCGTCCGGGCGGGTCTCCTACTTCCCGATGGCCGAGTACCGGGGTGGCGGACGGTTCCACGTGACGACCTCGGGCACCCGGTACCGGGTGACCGTGCGGCGCAGGATCGTGGACACCACCTACCAGGGCGTCACGGTGCCCGCGATGCGGCCGCCGGCGTTCCCGGTCGCCGACGGGATCCGAGTCGTGCCGCCGAACGAGTTGCCCGCCGTTCGCGAGCCCTCCGACCGCTACGTCGTCGTCGGAGCGGGCAAGACCGGGATCGACGCCTGCCTCTGGCTGCTGGAGCAGGGCGTCGACCCCGCCGACCTGACCTGGATCATGCCCCGAGCGCCGTGGCTCATCGACCGTGCGACGGTGCAGCCGATGCCGCTGCGCCGCCCCGCGGACATCGCGGCGGACCACGCCGCGAAGCACTCCGCGATCATGGGCGCCGAGTCGGTAGGCGACCTCTTCGACCGGCTCGACGCGGCGGGAGCGCTGCTGAGGATCTCCCCGGACGAGCGGCCGACGGCGTTCCGCTGCGCCACCGTCTCCCGGGCCGAGCTGGAACAGCTGCGCAGGATCTCCGACGTCGTCCGCCTCGGCCGGGTCACACGCATCGACCCGACGGCCATCGAACTCGACGGCGGCACGCTCCCGACCGGCCCCCAGGTGCTGCACGTGGACTGCACCGCCGACGCCGTGAAGCAGCTGCCCGTCGTACCGATCTTCCAGGACGGACTGATCACCCTGCAGCCGGTCCGCGCGTGCCAGCCGGTGTTCAGCGCCGCACTCGTCGCACACGTGGAGGTGACCGGTCCCGACGACACCGTGCGCAACGAACTCTGTCCCGTCACCCCCTACCCGAGCAGCGACGTGGACTGGCTCCGGTTCGCCCTCTCGGCGAACGCGGAACAGCTGCGCTGGGCAGCGAACCCGGACATCGACGCCTGGCTGCGCGCCTCCCGCCTGCATCCGGATCTCGCCCCGCCGATGCCGGACGACCCGGCCGAACGCGCGGTCGTCGAACAGGCGGCCACAGCCATGGCGAAGGCCCAGAACGCGAAGCTCGACGAGCTCCTGCACACACGACGGTCGCTGCCGCCACCGGGACCGCACCACCCGACACGCAGAGAGGCGGCCACCGGATGAACCGGTCAGGGAACCGGCGGTGGAACCGGGCGCCCTGGACGCTCGCACTGCTGACCACGGTGTGCGCGGAGCTCACCTTCACCGCGGTCGCGGTGCCGTTCACCTGGCTGCTGGTGCCGCTGCTGATGGTGATGTACGGCGCCGGTGTCCTCGTGCTCCGCGAGGCGACCGTGCGGGCCGGTGGCACCTGGCCGAGCCTCGTACTGCTGGGCGTGGCCTACCAGGTCGCGGAGGACGGCCTGGGCCTGCAGGCCCTGACCAGCCCCCGGATGTACGGCGCCGCCGACTGGGGATTCCGGGCGCTCGGCGTGAACTGGACCTACTGGGAATCCCAGGTCGGCGTGCACGTCGTGCTCAGCGTCCTCATTCCGATCACCCTCACCGACCTCCTCTTCCCGGCACAACGGGACCGGCCCTACCTCGGCAACCGGGGCCTGGCCGGCGCGGGCTCCCTCGCGGTCCTGGGCGTGCTCGGGCTCCGCCACCTGATCTCGGCGACCGAGGACCCCGGCTACCGGACCCCCTGGGGCTTCACGCTCCTGTTCCTCGCACTCATCGCGACGCTCGGCGTGGTCGCGCTGCTGGTCCTCCCCCGCCGCGGCGTCACCGCCCGCGTTCGCGGGGCCCGGAAGACGCCCCACCCGACCCTGGTCGGAGTCGTGTTCGGGTACCTGACCATGGCGTTCCTCACCACGCTGCTCCCGCTCGGCCTCGGCCCCACGATGCTGCTCGGCGACCTGATGTCCCCCGCCCAGCGGCTGGTCGTCGGACTGATGACCGCCGTCCCGTTCGGCTGGCTGCTCCTGCGTTGGCAGGCATCGCCCGGGTGGAGTGACCGGCACCGGATCCGGCTCATCGGCGGCATCCTCGTGTCGCACACCGCGTTCATGATGCCCGCGTCACCGACCGCCGCACTCGTCGGTTCGGTCGCGATCGTGACACAGGTGTACCTGCTGGCACGTCTCGCCGAGCATCTCCGGCGGCGGAGAGCCGCGGCTGCCGATCCCCGCGACGAGCATCCGCTGAGCCGGCCGGAATGACCACCGTCATCAGCGACCTCGCCTGCCCGGTCGCGCTCCCGGCTCCTCGTCCCGCCGCACGCCACGGCAGTCCGGAGTCGTGCTCATCGATCACGCGCGCGGCCCGGCGCAGAGTCGACCGGATGTGGAGGACAGTGTCGTGACCGACGGTCACGACGGATTCTGTCGGATGTCGCGGTCTGCACGCAGGTTCACCATGAGGTCGACGACGGTGGCGTCGGCGTCGAGTGGGGTTCCGGAGTGGACCGCGGTCGCGAACAGGAGGAGTCCGGTCAGGGCGGCAGCGACGGACGCCCCGGCCGAAGCGCTCGACTCCGCCATCGACACCGTCCGGGAGACCACGGCCCGAACCGCCGCCTCCCTGGCGCGGACCGGACGCCAGGTCCGCGGCGAGGTCGCCGCCACCGCGCGCCGCGCGGCCGACACCGTCACTCGACAACGACGCCGAGGTCACCGGCCCGAGGCGCCGAGAACGCTGCAGAGGCGGGTGAGCGTGCCGAAGATCGTCTCGCCGCAGAGTGCGACCGCATCGGACATCGGATCCTCTGCCGGGGCGTCCACCTCCGGAGCCACCTCGGATCCCCAGGACAAGAAGTCGGTCGGAACCGATCCGCACCCGCCCACCCTGCTGCGCAGCAGCGCCGCGGAGGCGCTGGGAACCGCCCTGCTCGTCATCGGAGGAGTCGGCACCGCCGTGATCGCCGGGGACACCGTGGGAGACCTCGGTGTCGCTCTCGCGTTCGGCCCCTCCGCGGCTGGGCGAGAACGGGGATCGCGATCGGTGTCGTGTTGAGCGTGGCTCATCCGGTCGCCATCCCGATCGACGGCACGTCGGTGAGCCCGGCGGCTTCTGCACTCACCCTCACCGGTACGTGACACGAGTCACCATCTCGGCGCGTGAGGATCGGGGGCCGGGAGTCGTCAGAACTGTCGGATGGCCGTTGCGGACGAGATGGCCGGCATCGCACACGACGCCGGCCCGAGCGCCCGCACCGTCGTCCACCGCCGCGGACGCCTGCGCTGTCTGCCGTGGCACGACCGTCACCCGGCTCGATCGGTCCGGGGACCGGCGACACATCCGTCAGACGACAGGAGAACGACGATGAGCTTCACCGACAAGGCGAAGAACAAGGCCCAGGACGCGGTCGGCAAGGCCAAGGAGAAGGTCGGCGACGTCACCAACAACGACGACCTCAAGCGCGACGGGCAGGCCGACCAGGCCGAGGCCGCTGCCAAGCAGGCCGGCGAGAAGGCCAAGGACACCGCCAAGAACGTCAAGGACACCTTCACCAAGGACTGACCGCGACACCTCCGAGCAGCGCACATCCCCTTCGCTCCGACGGAGCCACCCGGGACCGAAGCTCGGCCTGCGGCATTCCTCTCGCGGTACGGGGCCCGTGCTCTCCAGGGACCACGGGCCCCGCCACCGCCTTCGCCCGTCGCGCCCGAACACCAGGTCTCGCCGCCGGCCTCGCACGGGCACCGCCCACACCCCGCCGGGTGCAGCCCTCCGCCACCGCGACCGGCGCGCCGCAACGGCCCGCCGCTCTCCGCACCGGCCTGCCGACCGACGACCGCGGACCCAGGGACCCGGCCCGCACGCCCGTCACCTGCAGGGCTCCGGATGCGGCAGAAGGCGGAGGACCACTCGGCCATCATCCAGGAGAGGTGTCATGTCTGACCCGGACCCGGACCCGGACCCGGACCCACGGCGCCAGCGTGCGCATAGCCACCGCCGCCGTCCGAACGGCCCGCCGCGATGACCGGCGCCTCCCGACCACACCCCGACCACCGGCGCACCGACCGCGCCGTCGCCGAGACCGATCGACCAGCACGCCCCGGCCGGTCCCCTGCCGGCGCAGGCCCCGGCCGCAACGCCGGCCAGATCGACCACCAGGCCGACGCCTGGCTCGTCGGCAAGGCCCAGCTCGGCTCCATCGAGGCCTACGAGGTCCTCATCCGGCGCCACCGCGACCGCATCCACCGCATCGCGCTGCGCATGCTGGGCAACCGCGACGACGCCGAGGACATCACCCAGGACGTGGTCATCCAGGTCTGGACCGCGCTGGCGGGCTTCGCCGGTGACAGCATGTTCACCACCTGGCTCTACCGGATCGTGGTCAACCGCTGCATCACCCACCTCAAGCGCCGCCGCCATGACACCCCCCTCGAGGATCCCGACCTCGTCAGGTCCCCCGGCGCCGACGCCCAGGCCGAGGCACGCGACCGCCTGCGCGCGGCGCTCGCCGCGCTCGCCGGGCTCCCGGCCGACCAGCGCGCCCCGATCGTGCTGATCGACATCGAGCAGCTCAGCTACGACGAGGCGGCGAGCATCCTCGGCGTCTCCGAACCGACCGTCCGGGGACGCCTGTCCCGTGGGCGCCGACAGCTCGCCGAGACCATGCGGGAGTGGACATGACCAGCCACGAGCACGACCGCACAGGGGACCAGGCCTCCGGCGGCGGACACATCCCTCTGCGACCGGACCTGCTGCCCTGCGCCCGGTCCCGCGACGATCTGCTCGACCAGGTCGCCCGCGGCGACGCCGCCACCCTCGACCCCCACCAGAACCACTGTGTCCACTGCCAGGCGGCCCTGGCCGAGTTCGACCGGCTGTGGTCACCGATGCGCGAGCTCGCCGCGGAACAGGTCGACACCCCCGAGGCCGGGATCGACGCCGCACTCGCGCGGATCCGCGGAGCGGTCGAGGTCACCGACTACGCCACCCTGCGCGGCCCGCAGGGCACCACCCGCGTCGCGGCCCGGGTCGTGGTCGTCGCCGCCCGTCACAGCGCCCAGAAGGTACCCGGCGTCCGCGTCGCGCTGAGCAGGGACCTCACCGGCTCCCACCAGGACACCGACTCCGAGGTCCACGTCGGAGTCGCCGGCACCAGCACCGTCATCGAGATCACTCTGGCCGCCGACTACGGCCGCTCACTGCACCAGCTGGCCGCGGACGTCCGCCGCGCCGTGACCGACCGCGTACGACAGCTCACCGACCTCGATCCCACCCAGATCATCGTGATCATCGACGACGTCCTCGACTGACCCGGTCATCGTGACCCACGTCATCGGTGAGCGGCGTGAGGACCGGTCCCGCGCGATGTCCGAGCCCATGACCACCGACCACGACCGACACCCGAGGAGCTGCAGCATGTGGGTCCTGCTGTCCCGCCACCTACGCACCTGGGCGATCTTCGCGATCGCCGTCCCGCTGCTCAGCCGCGTCCTGGGCGCACTCGGACGCGCCATCGAACGCCGCCACGGCCCCTCCGCGCTGACCCACGTCCTGACCTGGGCACAGCGCCTGCTCGCCCGCCGAGCCCGCGGTCCGCTCGCCACCGGCACCACGCCCCCCGGTACCGGCGACCGGACACACGGAACCCACGCACCGGCGCCGGACCGAACCCCCCAGCAGCCGCAGCCGCGGCCGGTCACCGACACACAGCCCTGAACGCAGCACTCCGCACGAAGCGCCATCAGCGTGGTGCGCTCACAGATACGGACACATCATGGGAATCCTCGGATGGGTCGTCGTCGGCCTCGTCGCCGGCGCCCTGGCCACACAGGTCATGCCGGGCAAGGACCCCGGCGGCATCCTCGTCACGGTCATTCTCGGCATCCTGGGCGGGCTGCTCGGCGGATTCGTCAGCTCCCGGCTCTTCGGGATCAGCACCGGCGCCTTCTTCGACCTCCGCACCTGGATCATCGCGCTGATCGGCTCAATCGTCCTGCTCGTGATCTACCGCTTGGTCATCGGCCGCCGAACCCGCCGGTGACCGGAACAGCCCGATGGTTCCAGCCCGGACACCACCGGCCCCGGACCAGCTGCACCGTCCCGCCGCGAGTGGTGAGCCCGTGACCCGGCCCCGGCCACATGCCCACGTCATGCTCGTCGAGAAGCGGGAGCACCCCACCGGAGCCGTACTGCTCACGATCCACGGCGAGATCGACGCCGCGACGAGCCCGGCACTGGAACGCCGCTTACGCGACTACAGCGGAACCACCGACCGGGTCGTGCTCGACCTGCGCGAGGTCATCTTCCTCTCCGTCCGCGCCATCACCATGCTCACCGCCACGCACACCCACGCCGCGAGCCGTGGCACCGCCCTGCAACTGATCATCGGGCGGGGCAGCCCCGCC
The DNA here is from genome assembly GCF_009864975.1 of Pseudonocardia sp. SID8383. Lineage (NCBI taxonomy): Bacteria > Bacillati > Actinomycetota > Actinomycetes > Pseudonocardiales > Pseudonocardiaceae > Pseudonocardia > Pseudonocardia sp. SID8383. The sequence goes on along the minus strand of NZ_WWFY01000586.1, from coordinate 15,570 downwards.
GAGCGGGCCCTGCTGGTCACCGACCGCCTCCATCCGTCGCCGCTCGCGATCACGATCACCGACGAGCGTTGACCGGCACGACCCGGCAGAACCGGCCCGGCACGGCACTACACCCCGGCGCCACCGCGACCCCCACGCTTTGAGATCACCCTCGCCCACCGGACCACCGTCGCGGCCCTCTCGGCACACCGGCTCTGCCACTACGCCGCCGACCTCGCATCACCAACCCTGCGTCGCCTCCAGGGCGACCGCACCCGTGCCGTGCTCGTCCCCAGCGACCACCGCCAGCGGAGACGACCGTTGATCAGCAGAACCTGCGCGGCGACAACCACCGCAATGGGAGTTCGCGAAGACGGTGCGCATCGAGATCGGGCCCGTCGAGGTGAAGGTCCCGCGGAACTCGGCGAGGTCTTTGGCGCCACCGTGCCGCAGGGGTTGGCCTCGGAGGTCACCGACAAGGTCGTCGACGGAATCACCGCCCGACGGAGCCGCCCCCTCGATCGGGCCGACCCGTGGTGCTCATATACGCGCTGTACGTCCAGATCCGCGAGGGCCAGGTGGCCGACCACCCGATCTACGTCGTGATCGACATCAACTGCGACGGCGCGCGAGACGTGCTCGGGCTCCGGGTCGGCACCGGCCCAGTGGGGACCGGGTGTCACCGGCCGATGGCTGAGAGGTCTCTGAGCTCGGACCACATCTGTTGCCAGGTGACGGTCCGGTCCTCGAGCAGCCAGATGGTCGTGTTCTCCTCCACCAGGCCCCCGTAGGTCCCCAGCGGGGTCGACGCCGTCACTGTCCGCAGTGGGCGGGCGGAGGTGAAGTAGGGGCGAAAGAGGTCGGGACTGCCGACGAGCAGCATCGCGTCGGATGTGTCCGGCGGGGGCGGGAACCAGCCGTACGCCCTGTTGGTTCCGTGGACCGCCGGCAGGCCGAGGTCGGGTGGGGCGGCGTCGAGAAGCGCAGCGTGGACGTAGGGAACCGCCACGAGTGCGGTGCGCGCGCGGTCCTCGTCGGGTAACGCCGACCAGGTGGCTGCGGTGCTGGTGGCCAGCGGGGCGGCGAAGGCCGGGGACGCGAGCAGCACCGACGACGCGGCACCGGCCGTGGCCAGCACTGCGCCGGCGGTGACCACCGGCCAGGCGCGGCGTGGCCCGCGGCGTTCCCGGCGGCGCTGGAGCGCGACGGCACCGACGGCACCGAGGACCGGGTAGATCGGTGTCAGGTAGTAGTGCCGGCCCGCGGAGACCAGGACCGCGATGAACAACAGCAGGTAGGCCACTGCCAGGTAGCGCAGCGGCCGCCACTGCGGGTCGCGCAGCAGCGCGAGCAGCCCCGACACCGCCAGCCCGAGGGTGAGCGGTCCGGTCACGGCCAGCCCGTGTGCGGCGACGACGACCGGGTGAGCCGCTCTGGGTCCGGTGGAGACTCCTGGTCTTGGAAACGAGGATGGAGTCATGCCGTCAGAACGAACTGCGGGCAAGCCCACGACGCGGCGGTACTCGCAGGAGGAGAAGGCCGCGGCGGTGCGGATGGTCCGCACCCTGCGCACCGAGCTGGGCCACGACCATGGCGTGGTGAAGCGGGTGGCCGATCAGCTCGGCTACGGCGCAGAGTCGGTGCGGTTGTGGGTTCGCCAAGCCGATATCGACGACGGCCACCAGCCCGGCGTGTCCACCGACGAGGCGTCCCGGGTGCGTGAACTCGAGCAGGAGGTCCGGGAGCTGCGCCGGGCGAACGAGGTACTCAAGCGGGCTGCGAGTTTCTTCGGGGCGGAGCTCGACCGCCAGTACCGCAGATAGTGCAGTTCATCGACGCCCACCGCGAGGACGTGGTGGAGGGGCGCCGGCTCGGGGTCGAGCTCATCTGCCGCGTGATGCAGGTGGCCCCGAGCAGCTACTACGCCGCCAAGACTCGTCTGCCCTCGGCGCGGGCCCGGCGCGACGGTGATTTCGTTCCTGCGCTGGTCGGGTTGTGGGTGGACAACTACCGCGTCTACGGAGTCCGCAAGCTCTAGAAGGCCGCCCGCCGTGCCGGCCTGGACGTCGGCCGCGATCAGGTCGCCCGCTTGATGCGGGCGGCGGGGATCGAGGGCGCGCAACGGACGAAACGGGTTCGCACCACCCGGGCGGATCCAGTCGCGGCCCGCCATCCGGACCTGGTGAAGCGCCGGTTCCGGGCTGACGCGCCGAACCAGCTGTGGGTCACCGACCTGACCTACGTGCCGACCTGGGCCGGGGTCGCTTACGTGTGTTTCATCGTCGACGCCTTCTCGCGGATGATCGTGGGCTGGCGAGTCGCAGGGCACATGCGCACGTCGATGGTGCTCGACGCGCTGGAGATGGCCCGCTGGTCGCGCGGCACGCGGCTGCCGGATCTGCGGTGTCACAGCGATGCCGGAGCTCAATTCACATCAGTTCGGTACGGCGAGCGGCTCGCCGAGATCGGTGCGGTTCCGTCGATCGGCAGTGTCGGGGACTCGTTCGACAATGCCCTGGCCGAGACCGTGAACGGCTACTACAAGGCCGAGCTGATCCGCGGTCCCACCCGAGACGGTCCGTGGAAGACCGTGGAGGACGTCGAGCTCGCGACGCTGGGCTGGGTGCACTGGCACAACCAGCAGAGCCTGCACGGCTACCTCGGCGACCGCCCACCGGCCGAGTACGAGCGCACGTTCTACGCTGCCCACTGGGACGACCAACAGCCGGTCGGAATCCCATAGCGCGAGTCTCCATCAGACCCAGAGCGGCTCAGTCGAGGGTGCGACCCCGACCCGGTCGGCGATCTGGACCGGGCCCAAGCGCTTCTTCCAGCGCAGGTGCACGATCCGGCGCACCACCGGCGCCGGCGTCGCCCGCAGCGAGTGGTGCGGGCGGCGCGAACGATCGGCCATGCCGACAGGACCGTCGACGCGTAACGGTCGACCCAGCGTTCCGCGGTCGGCCAGGCCACTTGGAACCGGGCGGCGGCCTGAGCGATCGGAACGTCGCCCTCGACGATCAGACGGGCCAGGCGTAATCGGCCGCGTTCGGACAGCGGGGCGTTAGCGTGAACCACGAGGACCTCCGGTAGTCAGGGGTGGATGCCGTCAGACAGCTCCACACCAACCACGGGAGGTCCTCCCCGTTCAAGACCGATCAGGTCGTGTCATCACACGAGTTCGACCAACGTCTCCGGTCGGCACACCTAGATCGAGTTGCTGGTCGAGGGCCGGCTCCGTCGGGCGGCTGGCTGCGCCTCTACTTCATCGCCGTTGCCGTGGCCAGGAAGTTCGCCCGGGTGACCCCACCGCTCGGACTGACTGGATGGCTTGACTGTTGACATCGCTGGTGCTGATCCGGTTATGTGTGGTCAGACCACCTGGTCACCTGAAACTACTCGATCCAGTGCGCGAGGCAGGCTCGGCTCGGTTGCCGTCCTCGTCCTCTCGACGTTCCGAGTCAATGCAAAGGAGCAACGATGTCCTCGCTCGACTACACCTACACCCACATCGACACGCACATCGACCGCTCGGCCTGGGTAGCGCCGGTGATCGATCCGACGAAGACGATGCTTCTGGTCCTGGACATGCAGAAGGCTTGTGCGCAGCCCGGTGGTGCCATGTACATCCCCAGCACCGGCGGGGCCCCCGAGGGCAAGGACGTCGTACAGCCGGTCGTCAACGTCCTGGAAGCTTGCCGTTCCAAGGGCATTCCCGTGGTGTGGTCGTTGTGGGGGCTGCGCCCTGACGGCAAGGACGCCGGTTTCGCCGACGTGAAGTGGGGCCTGCAGGGCGCGCTGGCGCAGTTCCCGGGCGCCTGGGGTAACGGGGGCGATGAGCTGGTCGACGAGCTCAAGCCGCTCCCGGACGAGCCGGTGTTCCGCAAGCACCGTTTCAGCTCGTTCTACGGGACAGCGCTGACCGAATACATGCGCAAGGCCGGCTGCGACACCCTCGTGGTCGCGGGCCTGTCCACCGGCAACTGTCAGATCGCTACCGCGATCGACGGGGCCAACCAGGATTTCAAGATCGTCGTACTGGCCGACACCACGGCAGCCATTCCGTCCGGCAAGGACGACCCGATGGGCTTCGGTCAGCACTGGGAGGCGCTGCGCCAGATCCAGGCCAACCACGGCGACGTGCGCACCAGCATCGAGTTCCTGAAGATGATCGACGCTTGAGCGGGACACGAGACTTCGTACTCCCCCGACGAACGACGAACGCGAGGACGTGACATGTCGATTTCCGGTAAGAAGGTCGCCCTGCTGATCGAGGACGAGTACCAGATTCTCGAGGGCTGGTATCCCCACCTGCGTCTCCAGGAGGCCGGTGCCGATGTGAAGGTGATCGGTAGCGGCACCAAGGGCAGCTACGAGAGCAAGGAGCACTACCCGATGGAGGCGGACGCTGCTGCCTCCGAGGTCTCGGCCGCCGACTTCGACGCGGTGGTCATCCCCGGCGGATTCGCGCCGGACAACATGCGCCTGCACCCGGAGATGATCGACCTGGTGAAGGACGCCTACGAGTCCGGCAAGCTGGTCGCCGCGATCTGTCACGGCGGTTGGATGCTCGCCTCCGCGGGCGCCACCAAGGGCCGCAAGATCACCGGCTACCTGCCGATCAAGACCGACGTCGAGAACGCCGGAGGCACTTGGGTCGACGCGCCGGTGGTCGAGGACGGCAACGTCATCACCTCCCGCACGCCGGTCGACCTGCCCGACTTCGGCCGGGCGATCGTCAGCTATCTCGAGCGCGCCTGACCCGAGGGGGTCGACGACGTCCCGCAAAGGAGAGGGAACGTGACGGATCTGAGCGTGACCGCGCGCGACGCCAAGCCGCCCCTGGGCGGCTGGCTGCCCGGGGTCCGGCTGACCGAGACGCAGGCCGCGGTGCTGAACGCCGCGGCGGACGAGCTCATCCCGGGTGGCGACGGCTTCCCGCCGCCCAGCGAGGTCGACGTGATCTCGTTCATCGGCCGGTACGTGACGCCGTCGGGGCTGGAACCCAGGTGGTTCCCGTTCCTCGGCGAGGACGACTTCCGGGCCCGGCTCGACGGGCTCGGGCAGGAGTTCGCCGACGCCACCTCGGCGCAGCGCGTGACGGTCCTGGAAGGGCTGGAGCGCGACGAGCAGGAGTTCTTCACGCGTCTGCGGGACGTCGTCTACCACGCGTACTACTCCCGGCCCGAGGTCATCCGGGCCGTCAACCGCCTGCCCGCGGGCCGGGACTACCGCAACAGCCCCCAGCCCTACGGCTACTCCGACGTCATGGACGACTGGGACGACGAGCTGCTGAGCCGGGTGCGCGGCACCTACATCCGGACCGAGGAGGTGCGACGGGTCGCGATCCCCGCCGACCTCCCGATGTGTTCGGCACGGCAGGCCCGGGAAGCAGGAGAGAACTGATGGCGGCGTACACGGAGACCGACGTCCTGGTGATCGGGGCCGGCGCCGGCGGTGGAGCGGTGAGCAAGCGGCTCAGCGACGCCGGCATCAAGGTCGTCTGCCTCGAACAGGGCGACTGGGTCCACGCGATGGACCACCCGCATATGTACGACGGCTGGGAGCTCGAGCGCAAGCGAAGCTGGTCGTTCGAGCCCAACGTCCGGAAGTTCCCCGAGGACTACCCGGTCACCGGCAACACGACCCCGTACACCTTCACCGGGGTGGGCGGCTCGACGCTGCACTATGCGGCGGCCTGGCCCCGGTTCAAGCCGGTCGACTTCCGCAAGGGCACCGAGCACGGCGTCGAGGGCACCATCGACTGGCCGATCTCCTACGAGGAGCTCGAGCCGTTCTACGCGATCAACGACGCCGAGATCGGCGTGGCCCGCCGGACCGGCGACCCCGGCAACCCGGCACGCCCCGAGGGGTGGGGCCCGGCCAGCCGCGGCGGCAAGGTCGGGCACAAGATGGGCTCGGGCTTCGACAAACTCGGCTGGCACTGGTGGCCCGCCGACAACGCGATCCTCACCCGCGCCAAGGACAACCGGCTCGCGTGCAACGACTGCGGCTTCTGCCTCGCGGGCTGCCCCCGGCACTCGATCGCCTCGACCGACGTGTCGTACTGGCCGGCGGCCCTGCGCAACGGCGTCGACCTTCGCGTGAACGCCCGGGTCGAGCAGATCAACGCGAAGAACGGCCGGGCCACCGGCGCCACCTACATCGACCGGGTGACCGGGCAGCGCCACGAGGTGCGGGCCGGGATCGTGGTGGTCGCCGCGAACTCCATCGGCACCCCCCGGCTGCTGCTGATGTCCGCGCAGCAGGGCCACCCGGACGGGCTGGCCAACTCCAACGGCCTGGTCGGCACGCACTTGATGTACCACAGCTGGTCCTTCGTGGACTTCTGGTTCGACGAGCCGCTCGAGGGCTTCAAGGGCCCGGAGCCCGCCGTGCTCTACAGCCAGGAGTTCTACGACAGCGACCCGTCCCGGGGCTTCGTCAACGGCTTCTCGCTCCAGGTCGGTACCTCTCTGGGCGCCGCGACCAGCGCGCTCGGGACGAACACCGGCAACCTCGCGCCCTGGGGCGCCGGGCACCGCAGCTTCTTCGACGAGCACTTCGGCCGGCACGCGCTGATCTACGTGCAGGGCGAGGACCTGCCGGTGCGCACCAACCGGGTCACCCTCGATCCCGACGTGCGGGACTCCAGCGGGCTGCCCGCGCCGCACGTCCACTACGAGCTGCACGAGAACGACCGCAGGCTCGTCGAGTGGGGCCAGCAGCGCGCCCGCGAGGCCGCGGACGCCGCCGGTGGCGTCATCGACACCACCACGAGCGGCATCGGCGGGATCGACGCGCCACCGCCCGGTTGGCACATCATGGGTACCTGCCGGATGGGCAACACTCCCGAGGACTCGGTCACGAACAAGTGGAACCAGACCTGGGACGTGCCCAACCTGTTCATCACCGATGCCAGCTCGCTCACCACGGGTGCCGCGGTCAACCCCACCAGCACGCTGCAGGCCGTCGCGGTCCGCGCCGCGGAGTACATCACGCGCCGCCACCGGGACATCGCGTCGCAGACGATCACCCCGAGCAACGCGGACGCGCCCGCGCTGTAGCGCCGCTGTCCGCCCCACCCGTTTCCCGCGCCCGAGGGCGATCTCCCTCGGGCCGGCGCACGCCATCATGCGCCGGCACCGCTGCCGGCGTGGAGAGGAAGGCACGTGCATCACGCCAAGAAACCCGAGCCGGTCGACGCGATCGTCGTCGGGCTCGGGGCCACCGGTGCCACGGCCGCGAAGGTGCTCAGCGAGGCCGGCCTCAAGGTCGTCGGCTTCGACCGCGGCCCGTGGTTGTCCGCGAAGGACCACTACTCCGGCGACGAGCTCAAGTTCGTCAACCGCAACTACCTGTGGCCGGACCCGAACCTGTTTCCCCGCACCCTGCGCCACGACGAGACCTCGGAGGCCGAGCGCTTCCCGTTCTCGCCCACCCCGCAGCTCGTCGGCGGCGGCACGAACCACTGGGCGGGCTGGGTGCCGCGGCCGCGCGAGTCGGACTTCCTGCAGCGCAGCCTGCACGGGGACCTCGACGGTGCGAGCCTGGCGGACTGGCCGATTCGGTACGAGCACCTCGAGCCCTACCTGACCAAGGTGGAGTGGGAGTTCGGGATCTCCGGCATCGCCGGGGCGGACAAGTACGAGCCCTTCCGGAGCAAGGGCTACCCGAGTGTGCCGCTGCGCCCGACGAAGTTCGGCAAGCGCTTCTACGACGCCTGCAACGAGATGGGCGTCAACGGCTTCCCGATCCCGCACGCGATGGTCACCCACGACCACAAGGGCCGGGACCCGTTCAACACCACCAGCTTCTGGAATCAGTACGGCGACCCGAGTACCGCGCGCTCGAACACGCTGACCACGTTCATCCCGGAGGCCGTGGCCACCGGGAACTTCGAGCTCCGCTCGGAGTCCTTCGTCCGCGAGATCACCGTCGGCAAGGACGGCCGGGCCACCGGTGTCGTCTACGTGGACCCGGACGGCGTCGAGACCGCGCAGGAGGCGAAGGTGGTCGTGCTCGGTCTCGGCGCGATCGAGTCCGCCCGGCTGATGCTGATGTCGACGTCCCCGCAGTTCCCCGACGGCCTGGGCAACTCCAGCGGCATGGTCGGCAAGAACGCGACCTTCCACGAGTACGTCTTCGCGGTGGGCCTGTTCGACCAGGAGATCGACGACCCGCTGCACGGTTGGGCCGGCAACTACATCTCGGGAGGCACCTTCGAGTTCTACGAGACCGACGAGAATCGCGGCCACATCGGCGGCTGCCTCATCTCTGCCTCGCAGACCTGTCATCCGATCAACTGGGTCTTTCCCGGCCGGCCGACGTGGGGTCAGTCGCTCAAGGACGCCGACCGAAGCTACTTCAACTTCGCGATGAAGATCGGGGCGATCCTGCACGACATGCCGGTCGAGTCGAATCGTGTCGACCTCGACCCGACGGTCAAGGACGCCTGGGGCCTGCCGGTCGCCAGGATCACGCACAAGCCCCACGCCAACGACGTGGCCATGAGCAAGTGGCAGGTCGACAAGAACGCGGAGATCCTGCAGGTCGCCGGCGCGAGCAAGACGGTGCCGGTCTACCTGGACCGGATGACCGGCAACACCTGCCACCAGCACGGCACGGCCCGGATGGGAACCGACCCGTCCACGACCGTGCTGAACGAGTGGTGCCAGTCCCATGACGTGGACAACCTCTTCGTCGTCGACGGGTCCTGCTTCCCGAGCTCCACCGGGGTCAACCCCACGCTGACGATGATGGCCAACGCCTGGCGCGTGTCGGAATACATCAGCGACATCTGGTCCAAAGGCCGCGACGAGCACATCACGCTCGACTGAAATCCACCACTCCCGAAGCTCCACCCACGGAAAGGAGGACGTCATGACGCTGAAGGCCGACTGGGAGGTCGTCGGTTCCCCGATCGATCCCGATTCCGACGAGCGGCTGTTCTTCACCGACCACGAGTGGGACACGATCGAGGCGGCCACCGCCCGCATCATCCCCACGGACCACGACCCGGGTGCCCGCGAGGCGCGGGTGGTCGTGTTCCTCGACCGTTACCTCTCGGGTATCGACTACATCTTCGCCGCCGCCGACGGCAGCGGGTTCCTCAAGCTGACCGGCAAGTTCGCCGACGCGTGGCGGGCCCGGATGTCGGACATGCAGCGGACCTACCGCGAGGGCATCCGGACACTCGACGCGCTCGCCGAAGAACACTTCGACCGGCGGTTCGTCGCGCTCACGGAGTCCGAGCAGGACACCGTGCTGGAAGCGCTGTCCGGTTCTGCCAAGCCCGGGCCGGTCACGCTGGGCACGAGCGAGGCGGTCCGGACCTTCCTGCAGGGCGTGTTCGACCAGGGGCTGCCCTTCTTCGAGGCGCTGTGCCTGCACACCCGGCAGGGCTTCTACTGCGACCCCGTCTACGGCGGCAACCGCAACCGAGTCGGCTGGGACGTCATCGGCTTTCCCGGCCCCACGACACTGAAGGACACGATGGACGGCACCTACAGCACGACGGAGTTCTTCCATGTCGGTGACTACGACTGGAACGAGCTCGTCCCGCATCTCGGAAAGGTCGGCTGATGCGAATCACCAGTGTCGAGGCGAGGCCACTCGGGACACCGCTGGACGAACCACTTCGGTGGGGCGCCATGGTGGTCACCTCGAAGGGCGGCATCGTCGTACGGGTCACCACCGACGAGGGTCTGGTCGGGATCGGAGAAGCGGGATTCTCCTCGGAGTACTTCCCGACCGTCGGCCCGATCATCAACCAGCAACTGGCACCGATGCTCGTCGGCCAGGACCCACGCGACATCGGGGCCCTCTGGCAGCAGATGCTCGACGCAACCCACATGTGGGGCCGCCGCGGTATCGAGACCTACGCGCTCAGCGGCATCGACATCGCGCTGTGGGACTTGCTGGGCAAGATCTCCGACCAGCCGGTGCACCGCTTGTTGGGATCCTCCAAGCATACGGTGCGCGCCTATTTCGCGCCCTCGGTCAAGCCGGTGGACCAGATCGTCGAGGAGGCTCGACGTGCGGTGGCCGACGGCTACACCGCGATGAAGCTGCGGGTCCTCGGGGACATCGGCGACGCCGTCGAGCTGGTCGGCTCGGTGCGCGACGCCGTCGGCGCCGGCATCGACCTCGGTGTGGACGCCAACATGTCCTACGACCGGCGCGGGGCGCTGCAGCTCGCCCGAGAACTCGAGGGATTGCAGGTGGCGTGGCTCGAGGAGCCGATCCTCGCGCGCAGCCTGACCCAGTACGCCGACGACCACACGTGGCTGGCCGACCGGGTGTCGCTGCAGCTCTCGGGCGGCGAATCGCTGTTGACCCGCTTCGAGTTCATCGATCTGCTCACCCGGCGGACCTTCGACATCCTGCAGCCCGACGCCACGAGCGTCGGCGGGATCTCCGAGGCCAAGCGGGTGGCCGACATGGCCAGCACCTGGAACCTCAGCTGCATCCCGCACATCGCCTGCTCCTCCGGCACCGGGATCGCGCTGGCCGCCGGTCTGCACATGATCCTGGCCTGCGAGAACACCCCGTTGATCGAGGTCGACGCCTACGGCGGGCCGGGCTGGGACGGGATGCTGATCGACCCGTTGGTGGTGAAGGACGGGTACCTGTCCGCGCTGGACGCGCCCGGGCTGGGCGTCGAGCTCGCCCCGGACGCCGACGAGCGGTTCGCCCTCTCGCCGGACACCGCCCGACCGTCGGCCTCCGGGACGCCGGCTGCCGGCGCGCAGTGAGCCCTGGCGTGCCCGCACTCGAGGTCCGGGACCCCCGGCTGCACGAGGTGGTGGCCGACGATCCGTTGCGCCGGGTGGCCACGGGGTTCCGGTTCCTCGAGGGCCCGGTGTGGCATCCGGTCGAGCGGTCGCTCGTGTTCAGCGACATCCCCGCCGCTCGGATGTCGCGGCTGTCCGCAGGCGGCGCGCTGTCGGTCTTGCGGGACCCCAGCCGCATGGCGAACGGGAATGCCTACGACCGGCAGGGCCGGCTGCTCACCTGCGAGCACGCCACGAGCAGGCTGGTCCGACAGGAGCCCGACGGCTCGCTGGTCACCCTGGCCGACCGCTTCCGTGGCAGAGAGCTGAACAGCCCCAACGACGTGGTCGTGGCTGGTGACGGGACGATCTACTTCACCGATCCCGCCTACGGCCGCGCCGTGCCCTACGGCGTGCCGCGGTCGCGGGAGCTGCCCTTCTGCGGGGTCTATCGGCTCGGCGCCCATGGCCTCGAGCTGCTGACCGATGACGTCGAAGGGCCCAACGGGCTGTGCCTGTCACTCGACGAGCGACATCTCTTCGTGGCCGACACCGAGCGGATGCACATCCGCCGGTTCGCGCTGACCGAGAGCGGCGTCGCCGGCAGTGCGGTCTGGGCGCGGCTGACGGGCCCCGGCACCGGTGAACCCGACGGCCTGAAGATCGACAGCGCCGGGAACCTGTTCAGCTGCGGGCCGGGTGGCATCCACGTCTTCGACCCCGCGGGCAGTGCGCTCGGGGTCATCCGCGTTCCCGAGGTGACGGCCAACTTCACCTGGGGCGACGACGACATGCGCACCCTCTATATCTGTGCCAGCACCACGCTCCATCGATTCCGGACCCGGGTTCCCGGAATCCGGGCGTTCTGAAAAGAGGACCTCATGCCCCTCTCCCCGGCGATGGAACGCAGCGCCGAGCGGATACGCAGAGCCCGGATCGTTCCGGTCCTGCGAACCTCCGATGCCGAGACCGGTCACGCCGTCGCCCTACGGCTGGTCGCGGCCGGCCTGGACGTTCTCGAGGTGACCGCGACCATCCCCGGCTGGCACGACCTCCTCGCCGCAGTGAAGGCCGAGGCACCGAACGCACTGGTGGGCCTGGGCACCGTCCGCACGGAGGCCGACGCCGAGCGCGCGCTGGCGCGAGGCGCCGACTTCCTGGTCAGTCCGCATCCGGTCGCTGCAGCCCGAGCACCCGCTCACGCACAGGACGTGCTGTTCGTCGAGGGCGGAACCACGCCGGCCGAGATCGGCGAAGCCACCGACCGTGGTGTCGCCAAGGTATTCCCCGCCCACCTCGGCGGACCGCCCTACCTGAAGTCCCTGCTCTCGATCCTGCCCGGGGCCCGGATCATCCCCACCGGCGGCATCACCGTGAGCGAGGTCCCCACCTGGCTTGACGCGGGCGCGTTCGCCGTAGGAGTCGGTAGCGACCTGTACGCGGCCGACGATCTGGAGGCGAAGATGTCGGAGCTGCGGGAACTCGTCGGCCCGGGACGCTCATGACCGACCTCATCAGACCCACCTCCGTGAACACCCCGGCGACCCGAGTGACCGTCATCGGCGAATGCATGGTCGAGCTCACCCACCACAGCGACCGCACGCTCGCACTCGACTTCGCCGGCGACACCTTCAACACCGCGGTCTATCTGGCACGCGGCACGCCGGCCCGAGATGTGTGCATCGACTACGTCACCGCCGTGGGCGACGACTGGTACAGCGACGAACTCGTCTCAGCGATCGAGACCGAGGGTATCGGTACGGAACTGATCGAACGCATACCCGGCCATTCCCCGGGCCTCTATCTCGTTCGAACCGACGACCGGGGAGAACGCACTTTCACCTACCACCGGTCCGAGTCCGCGGCACGACACCTGTTCGACAACGGCTGGCCGGAACGGATCGACCGCGCCATCGGCGCGAGTGACCTGATCTACCTGTCCGCGATCACACTTCAGATCCTCTCCGCGTCGGCGCGAGAGCGACTCTGGTCGATCCTTTCGACCGCCCGCGCCCGAGACACGAAGATCGCGTTCGACAGCAACTTCAGGCGGCGGGGGTGGCCGACGGTCGGCGATGCGCGTACGGCCATCGAGCGCACGGTCGAACTGACCGACCTCTACCTTCCCACCCTGGCAGACGAACAGATCGTCTTCGGCGACCGCGACGGCCCCGCGTGCGCACAGCGCATCGCAGGCCTCGGACTCCCGGAATGCGTCATCAAGGATGGGGAACGTGGGTGCCTGGTGCTGGCCGACGGCGGCGTCGTGTCCGTACCCGCACGACACGATGTCCCCGTCGTCGACACGACCGCAGCAGGCGATTCCTTCAACGCCGGGTATATTGCCGCGCGCCTGCGAGGCGAAGCGCGGCCGCGGGCAGCCGAGTCAGCCCATCTGCTCGCCGCTCAGGTCGTCGGTGGATCGGGAGCGATCCTGCCCGACGGGGTCATCCCACGGCGTGAGCAGGCGAAGGCCCCTCCGGACGCCGTCTAAGGCCGCGCTGGCGGACCAGGAGACCAGACCACTACTCTTCAGACCACTGACCACAAGCGCTATTGTCAAGAAGGGGCCGAACGGTCGGCATGAGCCACGGCAAGATCGAACCCGTCCGCCGCCTGAAGGTCGCCGACTCCGTTGCCGAGCAACTCGAATCGATGATCGGCCGCGGAGATCTAGCACCGGGGGACAAATTGCCGCCGGAGCGTGTACTCGCGGAGCAATTCGGCATCGGCCGCAGTTCCATGAGGGAAGCGATCCGGATCGTCGAGGCGAACGGGATGCTCCGGACGGACCACGGAATCGGCGTCTTCGTGGTCAGCAAGACGCGGCGGACGCCCGACCTGTCACAACTGCTGATACTTGGCGAGTACACGGTGCCGGAACTCTTCGAGGCCCGCATCACCCTCGAACGCGACGCAGCGGGCTTCGCCGCTCAACGCGCCACCCCGGACGATGCGACCGTGCTGCATGACATCATCACGGCGATGGCGGATCCCGAGCTGAGCGACGACGACTTCGTTGCGCTCGACGCCGACCTGCATCGGACGATCACAAAGATCACGAGAAACCCGATCCTGTTAACTCTCCACTCGTCGATCGAACCTCTTTTCGTGGACTACTCCCGCCAGGTCATCGGATTGCCGGGGCGTCGGGAGACCGCGGACATCGGGCACCGCGCGATCGTCGACGCGGTGGTCGGAAAGCGGGTCCGCGAGGCGCGCACCGCAGCTGTGAAACATATTCGCGATGTCGAGCGGGATATCATCGCGAACCTCGCGGACGCGCACTCGTCAACTCACTCAGCAACCTCGAACCGGCAATCGACAGCCACGTAAACCCAAGCACATTTCTGGCTCTTCCGGATTTAGAGTGCGAGCGCTCCGCAGTGCAGTAGCGACCGGATCCGATAATTGATCAGGTTGCGGAAGCCCATGGCGTTGCGGCGGAGGGCTTCGAGTCGGCCGTTGATGGCCTCGGTGGGGCCGTTCGAGGCGCGATGGGAGAAGTAGGCCAGGATGTCGACGCGGCGCCGGTGCAAGGTTCGGCCGAGTGTGGTGAGCTCGTCGAGCCCGGGCGGTAGCCCGGTGCGTAGCCGGTCGATCACGCCGCTGAGCAATGCTTTGCCGCGTCGGCGGTCCTGGTCGGCGTAGGCGGCGATGATCTGCTGGTAGGCCCACCAGGTGACCTCGACCGCGACGTGCTCGTCGGCGGCGAAGACCGCCTCAAGCCGGGTGCGTTGGCGGTCGGTGAGCAGTCCGAGGCGGGTCCGCAGGGTCCGCCGTGCCCGGTAGAGCGGGTCACCGGTGCGGCCTCGGTGGCCGAGGGTGTCCTGCTGGACACGTTGGCGACACAGGTCGAGCTTGTGCCCGGCCAGGGCGACGACGTGGAACGGGTCCATCACCGTGACCGCATCGGGCAACGCGTCGGTGGCGGCGTTCTTGTAGCCGCCAAAACCGTCCATCGCCACGACCCGGACCCGTCGCGGAAGGCCGGGTCGCGGGCGTCGAGCCAGGTCTTCAGGGCCGCCGCCGAGCGGCCCGGGACCAGGTCGAGCAGCCGCGCACGGCCGTGGCCTGCGACGACATCGGTGAGGTCGGTGATCACGGTGACGAACCCGTCTCCGTCGGCGCCGAACACGTGCGCCCACTTGTGCTCGTCGACCCCGATCACCCGCACCCCGTCCAGGCGGGCCGGCCCGGCGGAGCGCAGCAGCTGCTCGGTCGCGGCGACCGCGACGCTGTTCACGGTGTCCCAGCTGCGGCCCAGCTCACGGGCGACCGCGGCGACCGTCGCCTTGTCGATCGCCAAGCGGCGCAACACGTACTCCGCGCAGCGCCGGGTCGTGGACGCACCGGGACGGGCCAGGCGGGTCGAGTCGTGGGCGAAGATCTCGCGGGCGCAGTCACCGTGGACACACCGGTAGCGCGGCACCCGGACCCGCAGTTGCAGCGGATGGCCGACCACCGGGACGTCGCTGACGCGGCGCTCGGTGCTGTCGCGGTAGATCCCGGTCAGTCCGCACCCCGGGCAGGCGCCGGGCCCGTCGGTGAGCAGGTCGCACCACAGCACCGTGGTCTCCCCGGCCAGGGCGGCGTCGGTGATCCGCACCCCGAGCTCGACGGTACGGATGATCGTGTCGGCCACGATCTGGGCAGGCGGGCACGTAGGCTGCGACATCGGGTCCCCGGGCTTGTTGACGGTGTTCGGCGTAGGAACCTTCATCATCAACTTCTCGGGGCCCGCCTCACCGCAGCGACACGACCCCACCCGCGCGGTCGATCACGCCCTCACCTGCACTCCATTTCCGGAAGAGCC
>NZ_WWFY01000585.1:0-13239 GCF_009864975.1 Pseudonocardia sp. SID8383 | reverse complement strand
CCCGCCGCGTTCGCCCGCCACGCCGCGCCCGGTTCGGTCTCCGCCCGGTCGACGGCGGTGTAGGCGGCGGCGTTGACCAGCACGTCGACGCCGGTGAAGTCGTGCGCGGCGACGGCGTCGGCGTCGCCGATGTCCAGCGCCGCACGGTCGAGTGCCACCGCGCCGGGCAGTGCGGCGACCAGCGCCCGCCCGAGCTGCCCGTTCGCCCCCAGCACGCACGCGCGCACGCGCCCACCTCCCGATCGTCGGGGCCGACTCTGACACGCTGGCGGGGCCGGACAGTGAGCGGGGAGGGCACGTGCGCATCGTGGTGACCGGCGGGGCCGGGTTCATCGGGTCCTGTTTCGTCCGGGAGGTGCTCGGCGGGGAGCACCCCGAGCTGGCCGGGGCCGGGGTGACCGTGCTCGACGCGTTCACCTACGCCGGCCGGATCGAGAACCTCGCGCCCGTCGCCGACGACCCGCGGCTGACGGTCGAGCGCGGCGACATCCGTGACCCCCGGCGCGTCACCGAGGTGCTCGACGGCGGTGCCGACCTGCTCGTGCACTTCGCCGCCGAGACCCACGTGGACCGCTCCATCACCGGCGCCGCGGACTTCGTGACGACCAACGTCGTCGGCACCCAGGTCCTGCTGCAGGCCGCGCTGGACGCGGACGTCGGCCGGTTCGTGCACGTCTCCACCGACGAGGTGTACGGCTCGATCGCGTCGGGCTCGTGGCCCGAGACCCACCCGCTGGAGCCGAACTCGCCCTACAGCGCGGCGAAGGCGGGCAGCGACCTGCTGGCGCGCAGCTACCACCGCACCCACGACCTCGACGTGGTGGTCACGCGCTGCTCGAACAACTACGGGCCGTACCAGTTCCCGGAGAAGGTGGTCCCGCTGTTCACCACCCGGCTGCTCGACGGCGGCACCGTCCCGCTCTACGGCGACGGCCTCAACGTCCGTGACTGGCTGCACGTCTCCGACCACTGCCGCGGGATCGTCCTGGCCGCCACGGCGGGCCGGGCCGGGGAGGTCTACAACATCGGCGGCGGCACCGAGCTGACCAACCTGGACCTGACCCGCGCACTGCTCGCCGCCGTCGGCGTGGGGGAGGACCGCATCGAGCGGGTCGCCGACCGCAAGGGGCACGACCGCCGTTACGCCGTGGACTGGTCGAAGATCCGCGACGAGCTCGGCTACGCCCCCCGGGTGCCGTTCGACGAGGGCCTGGCCGCCACCGTGGCCTGGTATCGCGACCACCGGAGCTGGTGGGCGTGAAGGCGACCCCGCTGTCGATCGAGGGCGCCTGGCTGTTCGAGCCGACCACCTTCGCCGACCACCGCGGCTCGTTCACCGCGCCCTTCCAGGGCCCGGCGTTCCGCGACGCGCTCGGGTTCGACCTGACCGTCGCCCAGACCAACCAGTCGGTGTCGGCGCGCGGCGTCGTGCGCGGCGTGCACTACGCCGACGTGCCGCCCGGCCAGGCCAAGTACCTCTACGTGGCCGCCGGCGCCGTCCGCGACGTCGTGGTGGACCTGCGGGTCGGGTCGCCGACGTTCGGGCGGGTCGAGGCCGTCGACCTCGACGCCGCCTCGATGCGGGCGGTCTACCTGTCCGAGGGGCTCGGGCACGCCTTCCAGGCGCTCGCCGACACCACCGTCGTCGGGTACCTGTGCTCGACGTCGTACACCCCGGCGGCCGAGCACGGGATCAGCCCGCTGGACCCGGCCCTCGCGCTGCCCTGGGCCGAGGGGGTCGAGCCGGTGCTGTCCGACAAGGACCGTGCCGCGCCCACCCTGGACGAGGCCCTCGCCGCGGGCGCCCTGCCGGCCTGGGAGAGCTGCCGCGCCCGCCTGGCGGAGCTGCGCGGGTAGCGGCTCAGTTCCCGGCCCACCCGGACCGCACCGCGAAGTAGGCCCGGACGAACGGGTCGCGCGCCGCCCCTTCCGCGACGAGCGCCGCGCGGTGCTGCGCGACCCCGCGCGTCTCCGCGTCGATCTCCGGCGGCAGGACGTCACCGGCGAGGTCGGTGAGCCCCAGCAGCGCGAGCAGCAGGCCGTCGTGCCCGCCCGGCGCCGTCTCGGTGACCAGCAGCGACGCCAGCCGGGTGCGCAGCGCCCGGGCCGGCTCCGGGTCCTGCTCGGTGAGCAGCACCCGGCGGAACAGCCCGAACCGGCGGTACTCCTGCGCGGCGAGGACCCCGTCGGCGACCAGCTGCCCCACGGCGCCGCCCGCCGAGCCCGCCGGGGTCCGCGCGAGGTGTGCCGCGGTGGCGGCCACGGCGTGCGAGCCGGTGTCGGTGCCGTCCCGGGTCACCGCGGCCAGCGCCGCGGCCAGGGCGGGGTGGTCGGGCTCCCCGCCCGACGGCGTCACGGTGTCGCCGCCGTCGGGGCCGTCCCCGCCGTCGAGGTGCAGTGCGCCGGCGTCGACCAGGTCGCGCACCAGCGCGACGGGCAGGACCCGCCCGTCGAACCGGTCACCGATCCGGCCGGTCGAGCGGTCGAGCCCCAGCAGGAGCAGTTCCTCGGCCAGCAGCAGGGTCCGCACGGGCGAGGACGTTAGTGCCGGCGCGACACCTCGGCGTCACCGGGACGCACACTGCCCGACGTCTGCGACAGCCCGTCCGGGGCGGCAGCTAACCTCCGGCCATGTCGGAGAACACCACCCCGCTGAAGCTGTCGGTCATCGGGTGCGGCTACCTCGGAGCCGTGCACGCGGCCTCGATGGCGGAGCTGGGCCACGAGGTCGTCGGTATCGAGGTCGACGTCGCGAAGGCGGAGTCGCTGGCCGCGGGCCGGGTCCCGTTCTTCGAGCCGGGCTTCGAGGAGCTGCTGCGCCGGTCGCTGGACTCGGGGCGGCTGTCGTTCTCCTCGGACATGGCCGACGCCCGGGGCGCCGCGGTGCACTTCGTGTGTGTCGGCACCCCGCAGCGTCGTGGCGAGTACGCCGCGGACCTGACCTACGTCGAGGCGGCGACGGCGTCGCTGATCGAGGTGCTGGGGCCCGGCGAGCTGGTCGTCGGCAAGTCCACGGTGCCGGTGGGCACGGCCGCCCGGCTGGCCGAGCAGGTCGCCGCCCGCGTGCCGGGTGCCGCGCTGGCGTGGAACCCCGAGTTCCTGCGCGAGGGCTACGCGGTGCAGGACACCCTGCACCCGGACCGGCTCGTCTACGGCGTCCCGTCGCTGTCCGGCGCGGACACCGCGGTGGACGCGGAGAAGGTCCTGGACGCCGTCTACGCGCGGATCGTCGCCGACGGCACGCCGAAGGTCGTCACCGACTACGCCACCGCGGAGATGGTCAAGACCGCCGCGAACTCCTTCCTCGCCACCAAGATCTCCTTCATCAACGCGATGGCCGAGCTGTGCGAGGCCACCGGCGCCGACGTGAAGCAGCTCGCCGACGCGATCGGCCACGACGACCGGATCGGCCGCAAGTTCCTCAACGCCGGGCTCGGCTTCGGCGGCGGCTGCCTGCCCAAGGACATCCGGGCGTTCATGGCCCGCGCCGGCGAGCTGGGCGCCGACCAGGCGCTGACGTTCCTGCGCGAGGTCGACAACATCAACATGCGGCGCCGGATCCGGATGGTGGAGCTCGCCCGCCAGGTGTGCGACGACTCCCTGCTCGGCAAGCGGATCGCGGTGCTGGGCGCGGCGTTCAAGCCCGACTCCGACGACATCCGCGACTCCCCGGCGCTGAACGTGGCCGCGCAGCTGCAGCTGCAGGGCGCGAACGTCCGGGTGACCGACCCGCAGGCGCTGCCCAACGTGCGGCGGCACTGGTCGCAGCTGGACTGCGTCGACACCCCGGAGGAGGCCGCCGAGGGCGCCGACGCCGTCCTGCTGCTGACCGAGTGGAAGCAGTACCGCGAGCTCGACCCGGGCTCGTTCGGGAAGGTCGTGAAGACCCGCCGGGTGCTCGACGGCCGCAACGCCCTGGACCGCGAGGCGTGGGAGTCCGCGGGCTGGACCTACCGCGCGCTGGGCAGGCGCAACGTCTGAGCCCGGGCCCACCGCGCGGGCTCCGGGGCCCGCCGTGCGGTAGAACGCAGGCGTGACCTCGCACCCCGTCCTCGCCGGATCGGACCGCGCGGCGTTCGGCTCGCTGCAGCGCGCCTCCACGCCCCGCGCCGAGCGCTACCGCATCGGCAAGGGGCTGCGGAAGGTCGCGCCCCGGTCCGGGCTCGCCGAGTGGTCCGCGCAGCTGCGCCGGGCCGACCCGGTCGACGTCGTCGAGGCGCAGAACGCCGGGCGCGTGCACGAGCTCGTCCCGCTGCGGATCCAGCGGATGACCGCATCCCCGCACGCGTTCCTGCGCGGCGCCGCCGCCCTGCACGCCGCGGACTTCGCGGTGCTGCCCGAGACCGGCGTGCACCCCGTCATCTGCGGCGACGCCCATCTGGGCAACTTCGGCTTCTACGCCTCGCCCGAGCGCGACCTGGTCTTCGACCTCAACGACTTCGACGAGGCCCACCCCGGCGCCTGGGAGTGGGACCTGCGACGTCTGGTGTCCTCCACCTGGGTCGCCGGCCGGGACTCCGGCGCGACCGAGGAGCAGTGCGGCGAGGCCGCCACCCGCTGCGTGACCTCCTACGCCGAGCACCTGCGCCACCTCGCCGACGAGCCGCTGCTCGCCCGCTCGTTCGACATCATGGACATCGACACCCTGCGCTCGGACGCCGACCACAAGACCTCGCGCCGGGTCATCGACAAGGCCGCCGAACGGGCGCGCCGGCGCACCAGCGACCGTGCGCTGCCCCGGTTCGTGACCGAGGAGGGCGGTGCGCGGCGGATCGTCACCGAGCCACCGCTGATCACCCACCCCGACGGCGAGCACACCGCGCGCATCCTGGCCGCCCTCGACGGGTACCTCGCGACGCTGCCGCCGCACTGGAGCCGGATCCTCGGCGGCTACCACGCCGTCGACGTCGCCCACAAGGTCGTCGGGGTCGGCTCGGTCGGGCTGCGCGCCTACCTCGTGCTCTGCGAGGGCTCCAGCCCCGACGACGTGCTGTTCCTGCAGCTCAAGCAGGCACGCCGGTCGGTCGTCGCGCCGTGGGTGCACGGCGGCGAGGCCTGGCACGCCCACCAGGGCCAGCGGGTCGTGGAGTACCAACAGGCCCTGCAGACCGTCTCCGACCCGCTCCTGGGCTGGACGACGATCAACGGCCGCCAGTACTACGTCCGCCAGTTCCGTGACATGAAGGGCGCGATCGTCCCCGACACCCTCGACGCCCCCGCGCTGGCCGACTACGCCGACGTCTGCGGCAGGCTGCTCGCCAAGGGGCACGCTCGCACCTCGGGGGCGTCGATGATCGCCGGCTACCTGGGGAAGGGCGGCAAGGTGGCCGCGGCGCTCGCGACGTTCGCCAGGGCCTACGCCGACCAGACCGAAGCCGATCATGACGCGCTGGTCCGCGCGGTGCGGTCCGGGCGGCTGTCGGATCGGACACCTGAGCAGGTGCCGGGCACGGCGATCGGCTAGGTTCTGGCCCCGTGACCGTCGTCGAAACCCTGCTGGTCTTCGTGGTCGCGCCGGCTGTCCTGTACTTCGCGATCTGGGGCTGGATCGCGGTGCGGAACCGGAGCAACCGCCCCCGCTACAACGCGGGTGACCCCTGGCCGTACGAGCCGCTGTTCTGGATCGCCGAGCCGTCCGCCGCGGGGCACCACGCCGCGCATGCCGGACACGGCGACACCGCCCCGTCTGAGGGCGGCGACACCCGAGGAGGTACCGGTGGCAAGTGGTGACCTCGCCGTCTTCACCGGCAACGAGGAGGACCTGCCCGAGGGGTCGGTCGTCACGAACTCCGGTCGCCTGTCGGTGGCCGAGAACTTCGTCGAGCCGTCCGCGGCCGCGCACCCGTTCACCCCGGTGCAGCTGACCCGCCTGGACGAGGCCCTGTACCTGGCCAGCCGCGAGACCGGCCTGCGGTTCGCGCTGTACCTGGGCGACCTGGGTGCCGACGCGCGGGCCACCGCGGTCGACCTGCACGGGCGCGTCGACGACCACGAGGACGCGGTGCTCGTCGCCGTGAGCCCCGAGCAGCGCCTGCTGGAGATCGTGACCGGCGCCGAGGCGAAGGTCCGCCTCCCCGACCGCGGCGCCAAGCTCGCTCTCATGAGCATGGTCGCGTCCTTCAAGGAGGGCGATCTGTTCGGTGGAATCCTGTCCGGACTGAGGATGCTGGCGGACCAGGCCGGCAGTCGCCCCTGAGCTGGGGTTTCCCATCGGTGGACACCACGGGCGGACACCCCGTCGCGTCCGTGGACAGTGCGGTGCCCGCGTGTCCGTCACTCGCGGGCCACCACGATCGGCGCACCGGCTCTAAGGTGTCCCCCATGGTGCCCAGCGGGAGGACCGAGCGGTGAGCGGCCCCACCGGCAGCCCGATCCTGATCGTCGACGACCACGAGCTGGTCGGGTCCGCTCTCGCCCTCAACCTGCGCGCCGAGGGCGAGGACGCGACCTTCCAGCCGGTCCGCTCCGCCGCCGCGGTGCTGGAGCACGCCCGGCGCGTCACGCCCGGGCTCATCGTGCTCGACCTCGACCTGGGGCGTGACCCGGAGGGCAACCGCATCGACGGGGTCCGGCTCGTCGGCCCCCTCTGCGAGGCGGGCTGGCGGGTGGTGGTGCTGTCCGGCAGCTCCGACGCAGGCCGGGTCGGCGCCGCCCTGGACGCGGGCGGGTTCGTGTTCGTCCCCAAGAACGCGCCGTTCCCGGCGCTGCTCAGCGCCATCCGCGAGGCCCACGCCGGGCGCTCGATCATGCCGCCGGGCCGCCGCGAGCAGTTCATCCGGCTGCACCGCGACCGGGAGCACGAGCGTCGCGACCTGCACGAGAAGCTGGGCAGGCTCACCCAGCGCGAGCGCGAGGTCCTCGCCCTCCTAGCGGGTGGCAAGCGTGCGCAGTCGGTGGCCGACCATTTCGTCGTCTCGCTGGCGACGGTCCGGACGCAGATCCGCGCGGTGCTGACCAAGCTGGAGGTCGGCTCCCAGCTGGAGGCCGTCGCGCTCTACCGCAAGGCCGCCGGGATCTGACCCGTTCGGCCCACAACGCCGCCACCGAACGTCATCGAGAATGACGAGTCCTATCATCGCAATCTCATCAGTCCGGCGACATCTTCGGAGCGGAGGGGACGTGGCGTCCGGTTTCCTCGGCGCGCTCCTGGGCCCGCAGCGGCGGGCCCGGTTCCTGGCCGGACACCTGACCGATGTGCTCGTCGTCGCGGTCCTGGCCGTCCTCGTGGTGGCGGTGAGCCGCCCCGCGGTGGTCGACGGACGGATCGACCTGTCCGACGCGACAGCGGTGCTCACCCTCGTGGCGGCCGCGGTCGGCTCGGCGGCGGCGATCGTCGCGCTGGTGACGGGGCGGCTGTCCGGAGACCCCCGTCCGTCGTGGTTCGGGGCCGCCCTCCTGCTCTACGGCGTCGTGCTCCTCCCGCTGTCCGCACTGGTCCTGCCGCAGTACCCGGCGGGCACCCCGCGGCTGGCCGTGCTGACCATGTTCGTGATCAGCCTGTGCATCCTGGTCGCCGCGCTGCGGCCGCCACCGGCCCTCGGGGCCTGGGGCGGCTGGGCGCTGGCCGCGGTCGCCCTCGTCATCGGCGGGGTCGTCGCATCGCAGGCGGAGAGCCCGTTCACCCGGATGGTGGCGACCTCGCCCCTCTACTCGATCGTGGTGCAGAGCGGCTGGGCGCTGGTCGCGGTGCTGTTCCTGCTCGACGGCTACCGGCGTCCGAGCCGGATCCGGGCCCGGATGGGGCTCGGCCTGCTGATCGTCGCGGTGTCGCAGCTGTACCGGGCGATCGTGCCCGGCCGGGAACCGACGGACGGCCTGGTCTACCCGTCGCTGCGGGTGCTCGGGATGGGCGTGGTGCTCACCGCGCTGCTGACCATGGCGTTGCGTGCGGTGACCCAGATACAGGACGACTACGACCAGCTCCAGGAGACCCTCGGCGAGGCGTCGGCGCTGCTCGAACGGGCCACCGGCCAGACCGCCGAGCGCGACCACGAGCTGCGCAACGGCCTGGCGGGCCTGGCCGGCGCCGCGCAGCTGCTGACGACCCGCCCCGGTGACGACCCGCAGGTCGCCCGGATGCGGGAGGCGGTGCTCGCCGAGCTGAACCGGCTCCGCCAGATGCTGCAGACCCCGGTCACCGTCGAGGACTCGGTGGCCGGCCCGATGGTCGACGGGCGCGACGCCGCCCTGCTCGACTACGGCCCGGCCTACGCCCCGGTCACCCCGTCGCCGGGTGCGGGCCCCGGCGGCGAGCACGACGTCGGGGAGGCCCTGCGCACCCTGGTGGACCTGCGCGACGGCCGCTGCATCACCCTCGACACCCAGGACGACCTGCCCCCCGTCGCCGCGCCCGAGTCGCTCACCCGCCAGGTCGTGACGAACCTGCTGGCCAACTGCGACCGGCACGCGCCCCGGACCCCGGTGGTGGTGCGGGCCCGCCTCGCCGACGAGCCGGGTCTGGTCGCCGTCGAGGTCCGCGACCACGGCCCCGGCCTGCCCGACGGGCAGGAGCAGCTCGAGATCGTCCGCGGGCGGCACGACGAGGCCGCCGGCGGCTCCGGGCTCGGGCTGCACATCAGCGCCCAGCTCGCTCGGGAGCACGGCGGCACCCTGGTGCTCCGTACGGTGGACGCGCCCCGTGGCTGTCTTGCCGTGCTCACACTTCCGGTGGCCCGCTGATCGGGTGGCGAGGTATCCACGACCTGCCGTTCCGTCCACGGCAGGTCTTTTCGTCGCCGCGAGCCATTCCCAGGCGTCCCACCCGATCTCATACTGGTGACGCAACGGCACGGTGCGATGACGCGATGGTCGTCCGCGCTGCCGTTCGCCGGCACGAAGGAGGTCACCATGGCGCACGAGAACGACGGCACCGACCGCAGGACCCCCGCCACCCCCACGGCCGCGGTCCTGACACCGCCGACGGGCCTGGAGCCCGTCCCGGCGCTGCCCCGGCCGCGCACACCGTCCGAGCCGAAGACCCCGGCCGGTCCGCCCGCGCCCGTCGTCCCGCAGGTGGGACTGTGCACCTGCGGTCACCCGGAGGACCTGCACGACCACTACCGACCGGGCACCGACTGCGGCAGCTGCGGACCGCGTGTCTGCGCCGGCTTCCGCCCGGCCGACGAACCGGCGTCGACGAACCCGCTGCGGCGGTGGCTGCGCCGCCGCTGACCACACCCCGACACACGAACGGCGCCCCGGGAGCACGGACTCCCGGGGCGCCGTCGTGCGTGGGTCAGGGCTGCTGGACCGCGGTGGTCCGCTCCGGGGCAGGGGTGGCCTGACCGTCGAACTCACGGGCGGCCAGCGCGCGCACGATCCCGGCGCGCCCCTCGGACACGAGCCGGCGCAGCGACGCCGGCTTGGACTCGTCGGCGAGCCAGGCGTCCGCCGCCGCGACGGTCGGCTCCGCGACCGCCCAGGACGGGAACAGCCCGACGACGACGTTCTGCGCCAGCTCCGAGGTCCGGCGCGCCCACACGCCGTCGATCTCGTCGAAGTAGCGCTGGACGTAGCCGTCGAGCAGCCCGGGGCTCACCGCCGCCAGTGCGGGGTGGGAGAACCCGGAGATCGCCGACTCGTTGATCGCGTTCGGCAGGGAGTCGTCGTGCACGGCACGCTGCCACGCCCGCTCCTTGGCCTCCGCGGTCGGGATCAGCGCGCGGGCCCGCTCGGCCTGCCGCGCCCCGGTGGAGGTGGCGTCACGATCGGCCTCCTCGGCGATCTCGGTCTCCCCGGCCTTCCCGTGCGCGACGAGCGCGTGCAGCAGCCGCCAGCGCAGGTCGGCGTCGACGGTCAGCCCGTTCGGGACGTCGACGTCGAGCAGCCAGCCCTTCATCCGGTCCAGGGTGTTCTCCGGCAGCACCGAGGCGGTCAGCGCGTTGACCACGGCCAGCTGGACGTCCGATCCGGGCGGGGCGGTGTCCAGGCGGAACCGCAGCGCGTCGGTCAGCAGCGGCCAGCCGCGGCCCTGCGCCCACTCCGGGGTGCAGTACGACGCCGTCGCGGTCTGGGCCTGCAGCAGCAGCCGCGCCGCGACGCCGATCTCGGACTCGGTGTCGAACCCGCCGGCGACCAGGGTGACGAAGTCACGGGCCTTCAGCTCGGCCTCACGGGTCATCTCCCACGCCGAGGACCAGCACAGCGTGCGCGGCAGCGACTCGGCGATGTCGCCGATCCGGTCCACCAGGGTCGCGAGCGAGCCCGGATCCAGGCGCAGCGCGCAGTAGGTGAGGTCGTCGTCGTTGACCAGGACGAGCTTGCCGCGGGACAGCCCGACCAGCTCCGGGACGGCCGTGCGCTCGCCGGAGATGTCGAGCTCGACGCGGTGGGTGCGGACGAGCTTGCCGGTCTCCGGGTCGTCGTCGTAGACGCCGACGGCGATCCGGTGCGTGCGCAGCTCACCGGCACCCGGCCGGGCGCCGCCCTGCACGACGTCGAACGACGTGAACGTCCCGGCCTCGTCGACCTGGAACGACGGGCGCAGCAGGTTCAGGCCGGTGGTGCGCAGCCACTGCGCGCCCCAGTCCGACAGGTCCCGGCCGGACGCCTTCTCCAGCGAGCCCAGCAGGTCGTCGAAGGTGGCGTTGCCCCAGGCGTGGGCGGCGAAGTAGTCGCGCAGCCCGGCCAGGAACGGCTCCAGACCGACGTAGGCGACGAGCTGCTTGAGGACCGACGCGCCCTTGGCGTAGGTGATGCCGTCGAAGTTGACCTCGACGGCCTGCAGGTCCGGGATGTCCGCGGCGATCGGGTGCGTCGAGGGCAGCTGGTCCTGCCGGTAGGCCCAGGACTTCTCGAGGTTCGCGAACGTCGTCCAGGCGCCCGTGTACTCGGTCGCCTCGGCCTGGCACAGCACCGACGCCCAGGTCGCGAACGACTCGTTGAGCCACAGGTCGTCCCACCAGCGCATGGTCACGAGGTCGCCGAACCACATGTGCGCCATCTCGTGCAGGATCGTCTCGGCGCGCCGTTCGTAGAGCGTGCGGGTCACCCGCGACCGGAAGACGTAGTCCTCCAGGAACGTGATCGCGCCGGCGTTCTCCATCGCACCCGCGTTGAACTCGGGCACGAACAGCTGGTCGTACTTGCCGAACGGGTAGGTCACGCGGAAGTTGCGGTGGTAGAAGTCGAAGCCCTGCCGGGTCTCGGTGAAGATCCGCTCGTGGTCCATGTGCGGGGCCAGCGAGGCGCGGCAGAAGATTCCCAGCGGGATCTCGGCGTGCTCGTCGCGGTAGGTGTCGTGCCAGCTCGCGTACGGCCCGGCGATCAGCGCGACCAGGTAGGTGGAGAGGATCTCGGTCCGCTCGAAGCGGTGCACCCCGCCCTCGACCGTCGCCGGGGCGTTGGAGATGACCTTCCAGTCCTCCGGCGCGGTCACGGTGAGGGTGTAGCGGGCCTTCAGGTCGGGCTGGTCGAAGCAGGGGAACAGCCGCTTGCAGTCGGCCGTCTCGAACTGCGAGTACAGGTAGACGGCCTGGTCGACGGGGTCGACGAAGCGGTGCAGGCCCTCACCGGTGTTGGTGTAGAGACCGGTCGCGACGATCGTCAGCTCGTTGTCGGCGGCGAGACCGGGCAGCGCGAGGCCGTCCTCCTCGGTCCACGCGGCGGCATCGAGCTCGGTGCCGTTCAGCGTCGCCGAGGTGATGCCGTCGCCGACCCACTCGATCCACGTGCTCCCACCGGGCTCGGCGGCGGTGAAGCGCACCGTGGTCGTCACCGCGAACGTCCGCTCGGAGGGGGCTCCGGCGCCGTCGGTCAGGTCGATCGTGACGTCGTAGGTGGAGACGTCGAGCAGCGCCGCGCGCTCCTCGGCCTGGGCACGGGTGAGGTTGGGCGGGGTCACGTCGTTCGGGGTCCTCTCGGGGGAGTGGTGTCGTCGGCATCCAATCACGGTGCCCGGGGCGCGGCCCGTGGAATCCGCGGCCGGTGCCCGGTGTTGCGCCGGGTATGACGACTCCTGCTGCCGACGGCCGTGCCCGCATCGACATCTGGTTCGACCCGCTGTGCCCCTGGGCGTGGCTGACCTCCCGCTGGGTGCTGGAGGTGGAGAAGGTCCGCGACGTCGACGTCACCTGGCACGTCATGAGCCTGTCCGTACTGAACGAGGGCCGTGAGCTGCCCGAGCAGTACGTCGAGCTCATGTCGAAGGGCTGGGGCCCGGTGCGCGTGTGCATCGCCGCCGCCGAGCTGAAGGGCCCGGAGATCCTGGCGCCGCTCTACACCGCGCTCGGCGAGCGCATCCACAACCAGGGCAACAAGGACTTCGACGACGTCATCGCGGGCGCGCTGAAGGAGCTCGGCCTGCCGGAGTCGCTGGCCGAGGCCGCGCACTCCACCGAGTACGACGAGAAGCTGCGCGCCAGCCACCACGAGGGCATGGACCCGGTGGGTCTGGACGTCGGTACCCCGACCATCCACGTCGACGGCGTGGCGTTCTTCGGGCCGGTCATCTCCCGGGTCCCGAAGGGCGAGGACGCCGGCCGCCTGTTCGACGGCGCCCGGCTGCTGGCCGAGAACCCGCACTTCTTCGAGCTCAAGCGCACCCGCACCGAGGACCCGTCCTTCGACTACTGAGCCGGTGACGGCGTGATCGCCGCGATCGAGGGGTCCGGTGCCGGATGGGGCACCGGACCCCTCACCCGTGACGATCACCCGGCGGTGCCGCTCGCGATCGCGAACGGGATCGCCCGTTCGGCCGTGGCGGGCGCCGCGGGGGCGCACAGTGCCCGGCCGTGGACACCTGGTTCTCGCGGCGGACGACGTCGGTGCTCGGAGCGGTGGCGCTGGTCGCCGGGACGCTCGTGGGCGGGCAGCTCGCGGTCGGCGCAGTGCTGGACCGGGGCGCGCTCGCCGACGCGGTGCCCCGGACGTCGCTGAGCCCGTACTCCGACGGCGCGTTCACCGTGCGGGCCGCGGCGGTGGACAGCCGGGTCGACATCGCCGGGGCCGAGGACGGGTCCTACGTGCTCGGCCACACCCCGGCGGGCAGCGACGTGGTCCTCGACCTCGACCTGCTCTCCGGCGACACCGCGCGCCCGTGGTGGGTCCAGCCCGCGACCGGGACGACGCTGGAGCTGGCCCGGCTCGCGAGCTCGGGGATCGCCCGGTTCCCGGCCCCGCAGGGCCCGGACGGGAGCCGCGACTGGGTCCTGGTCGTCGACGACGTCGCCGCCGGGTACGGCGCGCCCGACGCCGACGCCGTCGCACGGGCGGTGGGGGAGCGGGTGCGGTCCGCGGCGG